>JANQFM010000157.1 GCA_028277865.1 Acidobacteriota bacterium | reverse complement strand
CATCATCCTGTTGCGCGGGACACAACTCGGAGTGGTGCCCATGCTGCTTTACCAAACAGTCCCGCTGGCGGTGACTCCCCGCCAGTAAGCCTCTTCTCAGCAGGTTCTCGAGCAGATTGGCGTGACTTTACAAAATACTGATGCAAGACCAAGTGCCGTTCTCGCAGCTGCAGCCATTGATGATGCGGATGCCCAATTCACAGCAGTCCATCGTCGCAAAATTGGGTGAGCACGATTGCCCGTCTAGCTCTGAACAGATCCCGACGTCTAGGCAATTGCAGGCAGCCTGAGGACAAAAACGCTTCAATCCTCCATTGCATTGGACGAAGCCCCGAATTTCAGCCTCGCAGTCCTGGTCTTCGCCAAGGCAACTGACCGGGTTGGTCGTGTCGCTGCAGGACAGTGTGGAGCCGTCTGCACAGTCAACTCTGGCGTGGCAAACGGAGGCCTGGGCACCGCCTTGGGATGGATCCGGCTCGGGGGCGTAAAATACCAGCCCGAGAGGATTCTCGCCTTGCTTGGGCCTGATGTCGATCGGGCTGGTCTCCTGCGAATGAAAGCCCGCCAACGCCAGGACGACCGCGGCCCCTGCCAGGATTGCTATCGTCAATTTCTGCATCGTGAACTCCTCCATTTTTTATGATGAGCCTTTGTAACTTTCAATAATACAATCAAATATCAGCTTTAGTCAAGAATAATAATTAGTTTCAATATAATCGCATCAATAAAGTAACATTTTGAATATATACTTTACATGGCAGGATCCGGGCGGAAACAAGCAGTATTGGGACTCGCCCCATCACTGTTCATTAAGAAGTAAGCGAGTCAGGCCAGGAGATTCCCTGTGCCCTCTGCATCTCTGTGGCAGTCGGGATTCGGGATCCGGGATCAGTAGGCCCAGTAGCCCTTGGTGATTTGGCGTACCGTCACATCGGGGCGGGAGGTGGCGATTCGGACGCTGTGGAAACGTCGGTCCGGCTTTTGCTGGGGAATGTAGCGGATGGTGAAGACGCCCTGGACCTGATCGAGGATGCGCCCGTAGATGTCCGGCAAATCAGACCAGTTGACCATCAGGAAATAGTCGCCGCGGCCCGCTTCGCCCAGCGCCTTCATGCGCTTGGTGGCATTCTTGTACTTGGTCTGCACCTTGTACTCGGCAAAGTCCCGCTCATTGCGGCCCGATCCGACATAGACACCGCCCACATTGCGTCCACCGGATCCGGGAGGCTCGGTAGAAGTGCGGGGATCATGACGGCCTGCGCCATAGAGGCGTCGGTAGTAAGGGCGTGAATCATATTGGATGGTGAAGGTGACAATGCCCGCCTTGCGGACTTGCTCCACAGCTTTCTTTTCTGAAAGCTTGCTGCCGATCTCCATGCCGTCGCTGAAGAGGATCAAGGCGTGGCGCGGGCCGCGCTCCACGTACTTGAGGTCCAGGGTCAGGTCCAGTGCATCGAAGATTTTGCTCTTGTTTCCCGGCTTGTGAAGCCCGATCTCGAAAATGGCCTCCTCGACCTTTTTGCGGTCGGTCGTCCAGTCGCAGTCGACGTAGACCTCTTGGTCGAAGGTCAGAATCAAAGCCTCGGTTTGGAAAGGGAGGGCCTCGAAGAAGGCATGGGTGTCGCGCCGGATGGCATCGACGTTTTGGTGGGCACTGGGGCTGACATCCAGCAGCAGTCCCACGTCAAAGGGAGTCTCGGGTCCGATGACCTGAAAGTCCTCCTGCAGCACACCGCCTTCCAGCACTTGGATCTCTTCGGGCTGAATGCTGGTCAGCCGGTTGCCGGCCTCGTCAAGGAACTGGACGTGCAAGGTGACGATCTTGCCGGACTTTTGCTGGGCCAAGGTAGGGGCCGCCGTGAGCAGGCAAATCAGGAACAGGTGACAAGAGCGGAACTTCCACTGCATAACTTAGATGATAACCGAGTGTTGGGAAAAGTTCAGCCGAGAACTCGCGAAGTCCGCGAAAATCAAGCGAAAGGATGCGAAAAAAATTCCGTTTGCAACTTACAGCGACGCTTTTCGTGAAACTCCTTGGCAAGAAGGGAGCATTGTTTCATGAATCGTCGAACCGCTTTTCTGATCATTCTGTCTTGCTACTGGTGCGGCCCGACCTTATTGGCGGGTTCGGTTTCCCTGCAGCCTTGTGAGTCCAGGGGACTGCCCGACGACGCCCAGTGCGGCAAATACCGGGTGCATGAAAACCGCGCTGCCCGCAGCGGGCGCAGCATCGACTTGAATGTGGTAGTCCTGCCGGCCCAGTCCGAATCCAAGCAGCCCGACCCTCTCTTTGCATTGGCGGGCGGGCCGGGCCAGGCGGCTTCGCACCTGGCGCCGATCTTTGTCGGCATGAAGGGGATCCGGCGCGATCGGGACATCGTTTTGGTCGATCAAAGAGGGACAGGAGGGTCCAACGGGCTTGCCTGCCTGCCGGAGGACCGAAGCGAGGCGATCGAGTCGATTCTGTCTTTTCGCTTTGAAGACCTGGAGGAGTGCCGCAGTCAGGCGGAAGCCGACCTGACGCTTTACACCACCGACATTGCCATGGACGACCTGGACGAGCTGCGCCAGGCGCTGGGCTACGAAAAGATCAACCTGTGGGGCGGCTCCTACGGCAGCCGGGCGGCATTGGTCTACCTGCGCCGCCACCCGGAGCGCGTCCGCACGGTCGTCCTGCGCGGAGTGGCCCCGCCTCCCCTGCTGGTCCCGCTCAGCTTCGGCAAAGGTGCCCAAAAGGCTCTGGATGCGGTTTTCACGGCTTGCCGGCAAGACTCCGACTGCAATGCCGCTTTTCCGGGATTGCGCAAAGAATGGAAAAACCTGCAAAGGCAGGTCCGGGAATCGCCGACGCACGTCTCAGTCAGGGTGCCCCGAGGCGAAGCGGAACTGGGAGTCAACCACGATACCCTGGTCAACTCGGTTCTATTCATGCTCTACGACAGTGCATCGGCCCGCCTGATTCCCTCATTCATCGCCAGCGCCTCCAAGGGCGATTGGAAGCCGCTGATGGGTTTCGGCGCCGGATTCAGCGCCGTGCTCAGCACCCAGCTCAGCTTGGGAATGACCCTTTCCGTCCTGTGCGCTGAGGATGTGGCCTTCTTCGAAAAAGAGGCCGTCGAACAGTCCGTGCGGGGTACGTTCTTGGGATCGGCCCTGGTCGACAACCTCGTCGATGCCTGTCAACAATGGCCGGTCGGCGAGGTTTCCGAAGGCTATCACGAGCACGTCCGTTCAGACGTCCCTGTGCTGATGCTGTCTGGCGAATTCGACCCGGTCACGCCTCCTGGATGGGCTGAAGCCGCCGCCAGCTACCTGCCCAACAGCCTGCACATCGTCATGCCCAACACCGGCCACGTCCCGGCCCACCCAGGCTGCAGCCGAGACCTCTTTGTGAGGTTCATCCGGCAGGGCTCGGTCGAAGGGCTGGATGCCTCGTGTGTGCAGGGGATGAAGCGGCCGGCATTTCAGACGCGGGGGTAGGATCAGTTGTCAGTTGTCAGCAGAAGAGGTTCACGCAAAGCCGCAAAGAGCGCCAAGTTCAGAAAGAGGGCTTGCGTTCTTTGCGGCTTTGCGCGACCCTTCCCTATCCCTTGGGCCTGGCTGTGATTTCCTCCACCTCCAGCCCCGGCTGCACGATCTTGCGCCCCTCTTTTTCTTTCGCCGCCCGGACAATGCGGCGCACGTCGGCCAGCAGCTGCTTGGCGTCGTAGATAATGCCGTCTTTGATGGTGTACTTGACACCCCCCACCCGCACGGGCTGGTTCTGCTCGTTGACCCGGATGGCGCCGGTGCCGTAGAGCGCTTTGAGATTCTGCAGAGGATTCTCTTCCAGCACCACCATGTCGGCCAATTTGCCGATTTCCACCGAACCGATATGCCCCTCCTGCCCCAGCGCCTGGGCACCGTGCAAAGTGGCCGCCCGCAAAACCTCAAGGGGGTGGAAACCGGCCTCGCGCAACAGTTCCAGTTCGCGGATGTAGCCGAAGCCGTAGAGCTTGTAGATGAATCCTGAATCCGATCCGGTCGTGACGCGTCCGCCCCGGTTCTTGTATTCGTTGATGAAGGTCATCCAAAGCCGGTAGTTCTTCTTCCAGGCCACCTCGTCCTCGGTGGTCCAATAAAACCAGTAGGAGCCGTGGGAATTGCGGTTGGGGCGGTAGAAATCCCACAGCGAGGGCAGGGTGTATTCGTCGTGCCACTCGGCCCGTCGGGCGCGCATCAGGTCGCGGCTGGCCTCGTAGATGGTCATGGTGCAATCGATGGTGAAGTCCAGTTCGATCAACTCGTTTATGACCTGGTTCCACTTTTCGCTGTAGGGGGGTGCAGCCTGCTCCCAAAGGCGTCCGGCCTGTCCGAAGCGGTGCTGCTCGTCGTTGTAGTTGTAGTCGAGCCGGAAGTCCTGGATCTGCCGGTCGTTGAAAAGGGCCTCGGGAAGTCCGTACCAGTGCTCCATGGTGTCCAGCCCCAGCCGGGCGGCATCCAGCACATTCATTGAGGCCACCCGTAGCTGGGCCAAGTGGGCGGCAGTGCGGATGCCCTGTTTTTTGGCCTCGTCGATGGTGGCCGTCATGATGTCGGGACGCAGGGAAGTGAGCTTGAGCCCGTCAGCTCCCTCCTGAGCCACTTTGGCCACCCAGGCGCTGGCCCCTTCGGGAGTGGAGATGGGTCCGTCATTGCCCATTCCCCACCAGGCGTAGGCGAAGATGCGCGGTGCTGTAATCTGGTTGGCGGCGCTCTTTTCCCGGTGCTGCACCGTCCAGGCCAGCCCGTTGCCGCTGCCCGGATCCCGGACGGAGGTGATTCCGTGCCCCATCCAGAGCTTGAAGACGTACTCGGCAGGGGTTCCCTGGGCCACTCCGCCGATGTGCCCGTGCATGTCGATGAAGCCGGGCAGCACGTAATGGCCTTCCAGATCGACTTCTTTGTCTCCCTCTTCGGCTTTGGGACGGCGCTCGGGATCGATGGGAAGCCCTGGATTGCCAACGCTGCGGATGTTGGTGATGCGGTCTTGTTCGATGACGATGTCCACAGGCCCGATGGGAGGCGACCCGGTGCCGTCAATAAGAGTCGCGCCGCGCAGGATGAGGCGGTCGAAAGGCCCGTCCCCTTCGGAGCGGTCAGGGGCGTCCTGTATGTGTGCCCGTCCCCTTTGCGCCATCGCCAGGTTTCCGCTCAAGGCGGCGATCAAGGCCAGTGTGGCAACCATTCGGAAAAATCGCATCGTCATGAGAAACCTCCAGGCAAATGATTCGGCTTGCAGACCTTTGAGCCATTGAGGATACTCGAAACTTCGTAGCGGTGGAAAGGGGTTGCGGCGATGACGCCGGTTGCTCCCAGCCCTGAAGGACTGGGCTAATAACCCGAAAGGCTGAAGGCTTTCGGGCAACCTGCTGAAGCAGGTGAAAACGCCGTTCCCCTTTTCTGCGACTGGAAGGAAACACACTGATTAGAAGCTTAAGTTAACGCCAATTCGGCAGAGCCGGGGGAACTTCCATGTTGGTTCAGCGAACACGAATGGAGCTGCTGGGCCACAATGATCCCAGAATGACCGTCCGCTACCAGCACCTCTCGCCGGAGCACCTCAAGTCCGCTGTCGAATCCCCGGACCGTCCCGGAGAGGGTGCAGCCGAGCTGATGGTGCGCAGCCAGTCCAATTGAATGCTGACTTCGGATGGAGCCGAATCGTGTTTTGAGTGCCCGGGTCGTCCTTTGCCCTGCCTTTGCGAATCTGCGTTGACCTGGGATATTCTGAGGAAGCGGGAACTGTGAAAACCATGACCAAAGAGGCTGCACAGCAAACCATCGAGAAAATGGCTCAGCGGATCGTGGACCGCTTCGGCCCCGAGAAGATCATCCTTTTCGGCTCCCATGCCCGCGGGACAGCCGGGCCGGACAGCGATGCAGACTTTTTAGTGGTCATGCCGGTTGAAGGCTCCAAGCGCAAGACAGCCGTCGAAATCGACCTGGCCTTGGCAGGGATGGGCCTGCCCAAGGACGTTATTGTCGTGACCCCTGAGGAGGTCGAGCGTTACCGCGACACCATTGGGTCGATCATCTACCCGGCCGTCCACGAGGGAGCAGTGCTCTATGAACGTGTCGCCTGAGACTCTTCATCTGGCGGGTCAATGGATCGAAAAGGCCGAAGAAGACCTGACCACTGCCGAGCACACCTTGCTCCTTCGCGAAGGCTGCCCCCTCGGCACGGTTTGTTTTCACGCTCAGCAGTGCGCCGAGAAGTACCTCAAGGCTCTGCTGACCTACCACTCCATCGCTACCCCTCGAAGTCACGATCTGCTGGAGTTGCTG
>JANQFM010000127.1 GCA_028277865.1 Acidobacteriota bacterium | reverse complement strand
CCTGCTCGACGTACATACAGTACGCCTGCGCGGGCCTTTCTCGCGACGCCTTGCCAGGGCGGCCCTTGCGGCTCCTCGCGACGACAACCCGTGAGAAATTCGGGTTAAGCCTGACGGCGCTTGCGCCGATATATCTCAAGGAATGGCCGTTCGCCCTGCGGAAGGGGGGGCAAGAGCCGGACTTGGGACGAATGCCTGCCGCATTTGCCGATCCCGGCGCAGGCGGTGTTCTGGCAGGAGTCCGGACGACGGGACAATTCGCAATATGCCGACAGCGATTGAAAGGCAGACCAAGGCGGGCCCGGATGCCGATCCGGTGAAAGGGAACGGTGTTTTCGCACCCATCCCAGCCACTTCGGAATCCCTCTTCCAGACGCTTTTCGACATGCCCGGCACGGTGATCGTGCTGCTTGACCCGGCTTACCGCATCCTCGACTGCAACCCCGAAGCGGAGCGCATTTTCGGGTGGCGCCGACAGGAAATCACAGGCCGCAGCTATCTGGACCTGTTTGTCCGCCAGGATCTGCGCCAGCAGGCGTCCGGACTGCTGGACCAAGTCATGGCTGGGGATCCGGCGCAATCAAGCGAGGGCATCATTCGCACCCGAAACGGCAGCGAAAGAGTGCTGCTCTGGAATGTGAGCCGGGTCTTCGATGAAATGGGCAAAGCCTCCAGCGCCATTGCCGTCGGGCAAGACATCACGGAACGCAAGGCCGCCGAAAGGGCTATGCAGGCCAGCGAGGCTGAATTGCGCCTGGTGACCGACTCGTTGCCGGCATTGATCGCCTATGTCGACGACCAGCAGCGCTACCAATTCAACAACCGGATGTACCAGGACGTCTTCGGGCGCCATCCCGATGACCTCAAAGGCGCTCACATTCGAACGATCCTCGGAGAAGGATATTCGAAAGTCCGCCACCACATCGAAAGGGCTCTCAGCGGTGAGAAGCTGAGTTATGAGCAATCTCTGACGGTGGGGGGCAAATGCCGGGTCTTCCAAGGCGCATTTATTCCGGATCAAGACGAGCATGACCGGGTGAGAGGGTTTTTCGCCCTGGTCCACGACGTCACCGAGCAAAAGGAGATCGAACAGCAGCTGCGCGAGGCCAAGGAAGCTGCGGAGGAGGCAAACCTTGAGCTGAAGTCCACCCATGACCAGTTTGAGCAAGCCATTGAGCGCGCCAACAGGATGGCGGTTGAGGCTGAGGCGGCCAACTTGGCCAAAAGCGAGTTCTTGGCCAACATGAGCCACGAAATCCGCACGCCGATGAACGGCATCATCGGCATGACCGAGCTGGCTCTTGAAACCGAACTGAATGAAGAGCAGGTCGACTACATCAGCATGGTCAAATCTTCAGCCGAGCACCTGCTCGAGCTGATCAACGATATTTTGGACTTTTCCAAGATCGAGGCCGGCAGGCTGGAGTTGGAGACGGTTCCCTTCAGCCTCAACGACTGCGTGCGGGACACCCTCAAAACGCTCACCGTCCGAGTCCACCAGAAGAGTCTCGAACTGATCTGTGACCTGCCGCCCCAAATCCCCGATCAGCTTCTGGGCGACCCGGGAAGGCTGCGTCAGGTTTTGGTCAACCTGCTGGGCAACGCCATCAAATTTACCGAAGAGGGAGAGATCGTCATCCGGGCCACCTTGGAAGAAAGCCCGGGCCGGGATCTCCTGCTTCATTTCGAGGTGGAAGATTCCGGCATCGGCATCAGCCCGGAGCAGCAGGAGATTGTTTTCAACGCCTTCACTCAAGCTGACGGCTCCACCACCCGCAAGTACGGAGGCACCGGATTGGGGCTGGCCATCGCTTCGCAATTGGTTGAGATGATGGGCGGGCGCATCTGGGTGGAGAGCGAACCGGGCCAAGGCTCGAAATTCCACTTTACGGCCCGCTTCCAAAGAGTGCCTCACACCAGCGAGAGGGATCAGGTGCCTCAGCAGCCTCGATTAAAAGGGCGGCGGGTCCTGGTGGCCGAAAGCAACGCCACGAGCCGGCTGGTTTTCATGAACACCTTTGAATTCTTGGGCATGCAGACCGAAGGGGCAGCCAAAGGCGACTGTGTCCTCAACGCACTGAGCCAAGCCGAAGAAGAGGGCAAGCCGTTCGATTTGCTGTTTGTCGATTCCCAGCTTCCCGATGTGGAGGTCTTTCAGATGGTGGAACAGTTGGGGCGATCTTTGAATCAGCCGCCCCGTATCATCCTCTGCTCCCGGTCGGGCATGCGGGGCGACGCTTCGTTCTGCAAGCAGTTGGGGATTGGAGCATACCTGCTCAAGCCCCTCACCTCGTCGGATCTGGTGAGCACCGTATCGTCGGTTCTGAGCGACTCCCCGAAAGACGGCTCCGAGCGCTTGGTGACACGCCACACCTTGCGCGAAAACCGGCGCAAGCTGAAAGTCCTGCTGGCCGAGGACAATGCTGTCAACCGCAAGCTGGCCCTGCGGCTGCTGGACAAGCGGGGTCACTCGGTACATGCTGTCCCCAACGGCAAGGCCGCCTTGAAGCAAGCCGTGTCGGGAGCGTTTGACATCATCTTGATGGACATCCAGATGCCTGTAATGGACGGCATCCAGGCCACTGCCGAAATCCGCTCCCGCGAAAAGCTCCGAGGACGCCGCCGGATTCCCATCCTGGCGTTGACGGCCCATGCCATGAAAGGGGATCGGGAACGCTGCCTCGAAGCCGGTATGGATGGCTATGTGACCAAACCGATCAAAGCAAGGGAGCTTTACGAAGCCATGGAAACAGTCACGGGAAACTCGCCGACATCGCCGCCGCCGTCAGAGCCTTCTGCCGACAAAGGAAGCCAGGGGCCTTTGTTCGACCGCGAGCAATTGCTGGAGAGGGTGGATCATGACACCGAACTGCTGGTCGAGATCATCGAGCTTTTTCTGGAAGACTATCCCAACCTGTTGGACGGGATCCGCAAGGCAGTTCAGTCCGGTGACAGCCACTCTCTGGAACGGTCTGCCCATGCCTTGAAGGGTTCAGTGGGCAACTTCATGGCCGACCGGACCTACAAAGCCGCCTTTCGCCTGGAGAAGATGGGCCGCGAAGGAAATATGCAAGGAGCCTCAGTGGCCTGCCGGGCCTTGGAGTCCGAACTGGAGCGCTTGGCGCCGGCCCTCAAGGCACTGGCAGCGGAGGAGGAATCGTGAAAGTGCTGGTTGCGGAGGACGATCGCGTCTCCCGCAGGCTTCTCACCCGTGCGGTCAGCGGATGGGGCTATCAGGTCGTCGAAGCCATAGACGGCGACCAGGCCTGGGAGATCCTTCAACAAGATGAAGCGCCTCCCCTGGTCATCATGGACTGGGAGATGCCGGGCTGGGACGGCGTCGAAATCTGTCGCCATGTGCGCCAACTGCACAGAGAGCCTTACACCTACATACTCCTCTTGACAGCCCGAAAGGACCAGCAGGACATCATCGACGGATTGCAGGCCGGCGCCGACGACTACATCACCAAGCCCTTCGACAAGCACGAGTTGGAAGTCCGCCTTCGCACCGGCAAGCGCATCATCAAGCTGCAGAAGGAACTTATCGAAGCCCGTGAGCGGCTGCGCATCATGGCCCGTCACGACCCCCTGACGGGCTTGTACAACCGAGGCGCCATCTTCGAGCAGCTGCAGACGGAGATCTCCCGCGCCCGTCGCTCCTCAACCTGCCTGACCATCGTGCTGGGCGATGTGGACCACTTCAAGTCCATCAACGACACCCACGGGCACTTGGTCGGCGACGAGGTGCTTCGCAGCGTGGCCCAGCGCCTCAACCAATCCAGCCGCGACTATGATGCCGTCGGCCGCTACGGCGGCGAAGAGTTCCTGGCCCTTGTGCCCGGTTGCCCACCGGACTGCGCCCTCGACCAGGCCAACCGGCTGCATCAGGCCGTCCGCAGCCGACCGGTCGAGACGGAGCAGGGCGACATCCCGGTCACCATCAGCCTGGGAGTGGCCGTTTGCAACGGCGACAGCCTCCCCGATGCCGAAACCCTTATCCACGCCGCCGACGAAGCCCTCTATCGAGCTAAGGAAGCAGGCCGCGACCGCGTCGAAATAGGGCATCCGGAGGCTGTCCCGACGGGGTGAGAAGGGAAGGAAGAAGGATTTCGCGCAAAGAGGCCAAGACGCAGAGAGCGTAAAGTCAACACGAAATCTCTTCATAGTTTTCAGTCTTTCTGACTTTGCGGCTTTGCAGCTTTGAGTGAGATCTGCCTTCGATCCCAGACCGGCTCTTGTCCATCGTCGGGGTAGCCTTGCAGGAGTTGGTGGGGCCGGAAAGCGCTTTTGTAGGCCATCGAGCCGCACTTTTCGATCCAGTACCCCAGGTAGGCGTA
>JANQFM010000118.1 GCA_028277865.1 Acidobacteriota bacterium | reverse complement strand
GCCTTCCCGATACACACCGACTTGTATTTCGCTGAACCCTCCGCATTCCACGCTCTCATGGCCGGAGTAGAGCAGCACGATCGAGCGGCCCACGACGTTCGGACTGACGTTTACCTCTGGATCGGGGCTGCCCGGCAGGCCCAAGGACTCTTCGAAGACCACCGCGCCCTGTGCGTCGAGCACCTGCAAGGTGAGCGACCCGAATCCGAAGCCTGTTCGGAAGGAGGGCTCGTTGTTGAAGTCATTCGAGAGGATAGATATCGAGGCGATGAAGTCATCCTGAGCGCCCGTCCAGACGTATCGCGTCGGCGCGCCGTCCGCCTCTGGGCCGGTCGAGAACCATGAAGTGCTCAGGTCGCCATCAACAGAGAAGGAGGCGGGAAAGCCGGAAAAGGTCGTCGAGGCTTGCACAATCCCCTCGGAAGTCGCATCGTAGTTGGCCTCCGGGAAGGCTGTTGCAGTGGGCGCATCTGCTGCTACGGGCGCTTCCTCAACGATGGTCTCACCGACCTGGCCGAGAGCTGAAGAAAGTTCCTGCTCGCTGTTGGCATCGAGGTACACGCCGTCGGCGACTTCGGCAAGACGGCTCAATTGGGCTCGCGCCGCAGCGTCCACACCCAAGCCGATCACATGGATCTTAAAATCGATGCCCAGCTCCTGCAGAAAGAGCGCTACCTCAGCCGGGTCGTCTCCACAGGTCTCCAGGCCGTCGCTGATCAGCACGATGATGTTGCGCCTGCCGGCCTCGAATGTGAAGTCGTCTGCCGCCAAGCGGATCGACTCGGACATTGGGGTCATCCCTTGGGCCTGCATGCCGGAGAGCCATTCAGCGATCAATTCGCTGCCGCCTTGCTGTAAAGGAACCACCAGTTCGATGTCCTGGCAACTTTGTTCCGTTTGCTGAAAGGGGATGCTGTGGCCGTAAACGCGCAGCCCCACGTGAACTCCCGTCGGCAGGGTCGCCACCCGCGCGCTTAGCACCTCTTGGGCGATGTTCAGCTTTGTTTTATCCCCCATCTGCTCCAGCATGCTGCCGGAGCCGTCGAGGATATATTCCACGTAAATATTGCTTGACCCGACCGGTGCGGCCAGGGTGGGCAGTGCTGTTGCTGCGGCGACCGCCTGAGGTTCCGGGGTCACGCTTGCCTCTACTGACGCAGGTGCAGCTGGCGCGATCCCCGCTGCCTGGCTTTGGTTTTGATTGCGGAAATACAGGAACCCCGCAAAGATGACGACAAGTCCCAAGACGACCAGTCCGACCACCCCCGCCCCGGCCAGCAGCAGCATCGACCTGCCTCGCCTTTGGGGCGGCGCCGCAGGCGGCGGGGTCGGGGGCGCCTGAAAAGGGGCTTGGTCATATGCGGGATCATTGATTTGACCGTTGGGTAACGGCGTTTCTAGGATCGTTCTCTCTGCTGAGGCCAGCTCCTCGATTGGTTCTTCGATCGCGGTAGGCGCCAAAGATGGGGGCCTGACGGCCTCAGGCTCGTCTAGGACTTGCCGTAGCGCCGCAGCCATTTCCGCCGCTGATTGAAAGCGGTCCTGGGGGTTTTTGGCCAGCGCCTTTTCGATCACCCATTTGAGCGCCGGTGGCGTATCTGGGTTTAGTTCGCTGACGTCCGGCACCGGATTGTTGGCGTGCTGCATCATGATCTCCATCACGGAGTCGCCGTCAAAGGGCGGGCGTCCGCTGATCATCTCAAACAGCACCAC
>JANQFM010000046.1 GCA_028277865.1 Acidobacteriota bacterium | reverse complement strand
ACGACCCTACTCAACCGGATCCTCAACGGCGAGCACGGCTTGCGGGTGGCGGTCATGGTCAATGACTTCGGAGCTGTCAACATCGACAGTTCGCTGGTTGTGGGCATGGACGATCAGGTCATCAGCCTGTCCAACGGATGCATCTGCTGTCAAATCAACGACGACCTGGTGCAAGCCGTCCAAGGATTGATGGAGCGCAGTGAACGGCCCCAGTACATCCTTATCGAAGCCAGCGGCATTGCCGATCCCTACTCGATCGCCATGACCTTTACCATGCCCCGCTTCCGCAGCAGGATCCGGCTGGACAGCGTCACATCCATCGTGGACGCCGAACAGGTCTTTGCCTATCCCAAGCTGGAGCCGCTCAAGCTTCGCCAGATCGCCTTTTCCGACCTCGTGATCCTCAACAAGATGGATCGGATCGACCAGCCCCGCTTGGCCAAGATCAAAGCCTGGCTGAACGCCCACTTCCTGCGCATCCGGGTCATCGAATCAACCCACGCGGACGTGCCTTTGGAAGTCTTGATCTCAGTGGGACGCTTTGACCCGGCGCAACTGGAACGCAGTCAAGGAAGCAGGTCGAGTGCCCAAAGCCAAACGCAGCACAGCCACCAGCTCCAGTTCTCCAGCTGGACATATGAATCCGATCGTCCGCTTAGGTTGGCAAAAGTTCGCCGAACGGCAGCTGCTTTGCCGGAAAACATCTACCGCCTGAAAGGATGGATCCACAGCGTTGACGCACCCGATCGCCGCGCGCTGCTGCAGGTGGTCGGACGCCGGGTGGATGTAGCCCTCCTTCAGGAGTGGGGAGAAGATCCTCCCCGCACCCAGCTCGTCGCCATCGGAGCGCCTGCAAGCCTCGACACGGAACTGCTGCGCAAAAGATTCGACGCCTGCCGCTGAGGAAGCCTCCTTCGCGCCCTTCGCGTCTTTGCTCGGAAACTCCCCCTCCCTTTCCCCCTGCTTCCTTCGCGCCTTTGCGTCTTTGCGCTAAACCCCGGAATGGAAACCGCCGCTGGCTTTTTGCGTATAAGAACGCGAGTTGCTGTCGGGGAGGGCCATGCAAAGCTTTGACTACGATCCCACCATCCGCGTCCTTTTCGGGGAAAACTCCGTCGACCGGTTGGGGGAATTGGTGCGGGAGCTGGACGCACGCCGCACCTTGCTGGTCACCGATCCGGGCCTGGTCCAAGCCGGACACGCCGAGCACGCCCTCCAAGCGCTCCGCAAGGCCGGCTGCGAAACAGCGGTCTTTTCCCAGGTGGAAGAAAACCCCACCACTCGGGTGGTCAAGGCCGCCACCCGCTTTGCCCGCGAAAGCGGCCCCATCGAGTGCATCGTTGGATTGGGCGGGGGCAGTTCCATGGACTGCGCCAAGGGAGTCAACTTCCTGCTCACCAACGGCGGAAAAATGGAGGACTACCAGGGGATGGGCAAGGCCTCCAAGCCGATGCTGCCTTCGCTGGGCGTCCCCACCACCGCCGGGACGGGCAGCGAAGCCCAATCCTTCGCCCTCATATCCCGGCGAGGCTCTCACATCAAGATGGCCTGCGGAGACAAGAAAGCGCGATTTCGAGCCGTCATTTTGGATCCCGGCCTGACAGCCAGCATGCCCCGAGAGGTGGCGGCCGTCACGGCCATGGACGCCGTTTCTCACGCCCTGGAAAGCTACGTCACCACCCGCCGCAATCCCCTTTCCCAGATGTTCGCCCGCGAGGCCTGGCGCCTTTTGGCAGGCAATTTCGAGGCGGCGCTGGATCATCCCGAGGATCCCGAGGTGCGGGGACTCATGCTGCTGGGAGCGCATTGGGCCGGTGCGGCCATCGAAAATTCCATGCTGGGCGCCGCTCACGCCACCGCCAATCCCCTTACGGCCCGCTACGACATCACTCACGGAATCGCCGTGGGGCTGATGCTGCCTCATGTGGTGCGCTTCAACGGACCCGTGGCGGGCGGATGCTACAAGGAGCTGCTCAGCGTCGCGGGCGCTTGCAATGGAAGCGAAAGGACCAGTCCCGAAAGGCTCAGTGAACACCTGGTCCGATTCAA
This sequence comes from Acidobacteriota bacterium, assembly GCA_028277865.1. GTDB lineage: Bacteria > Acidobacteriota > UBA6911 > RPQK01 > DATIPO01 > JANQFM01. The sequence goes on along the minus strand of JANQFM010000046.1, from coordinate 2,938 downwards.
GCAGGCGGCCGGGCTGCCGCTGCGCTTGCGGGACTGCGGGGTCTTGAGCGACGATCTGCCCTTGTTGGCCCAGCAGGCTGCCCAGCAATGGACTGGCACCTTCAATCCCCGCAAACTCAACCAGGAGCAGTTCATCGAACTGTACGAGCAGGCCTTTTGAGGGGACGGGGAATTTCACGCAACGACGCAAAGTCGCAAATAAAAGAGGGCCGTTTGGCGACATGAAGAGCACTGACTCAAGGGAATGGATGCTGGGAGTTTTGATTGCGCTGCTGGGGGTTGGGCTATGTGCCATGGCTTCCCAGCCCGGCCAGTGGGCCCACTGGAGGGGGAATGCACAACAGACCGGGGTGGCTGAGGGGACGCTGGCAGACAAGCTGCGGCCTCTTTGGACTTTCCAGATTGCGGACGGGATCGAATCCAGCGCCGCCATCGCCGAAGGAACGGTTTTCGTGGGCGGGCTGGACGGGTTTCTCTACGCCCTTTCGCTGTACAACGGCCAGGTCAAATGGAAATACAAGGCCGAGGAGGAGATCAAGTCTTCGCCCTCCTACCGTCAGGGAGTCATCTACTTCGGCGACGAGATGGGCACCTTTCACGCCGTGGAGGCCTCGACAGGCAAGGCGCGCTGGACTTTCAAGACCGACGGCGGCATCACTTCCTCGGCCAACTTTGCCCAAAACAGGGTGCTTTTCGGCTCCTACGACAACTTTCTCTACTGCCTTGACATCGCCGACGGCTCGCTGGCCTGGAAGCTGGAGACGGGCGGATATGTGCATGCCACTCCAGGCATTTATGACGGCTTCGTCACCGTCACAGGCTGCGACGCCACCTTGCGCATCATCCGCATCGCTGACGGCCAGGAGGCCGCCCAAGTCGATCTGGGGGGCTATGTGGCCTCCTCACCCGCCATTGTGGGAGACCGGGCCTATTTCGGCAGTTTCGAAAATCAGGTTCTTTGCGTCGACCTCAAGCAAAAGCACATCGAGTGGGCCTACCAGAATCCCAAGCGGGAGTTCCCCTTCTACTCCTCTCCGGCTGTCAACGGCCGGGCGGTGGTGATCGGCGGACGCGACAAGCTGCTGCACGCCCTCAATCCCCGAACCGGAGAGGAATTGTGGAACTTTCCCACCCGTGCCCGCGTGGAGTCTTCACCTGTCATCGTGGGGGACCGGGTCTTTTTCGGCGCCCAGAGCGGAGAGGTCTTCGCCATCGACATGGAGAGCGGAAAGGCCGTTTGGGAGTTCGACTCGGGTTCGGGTTTCGTGACCTCTCCGGCCATTGCTCAAGGCAAGCTGGTGATCGGGTCGCTGGATGGGGATCTGTTCTGCTTCGGGGAGTGAAAGAGGGGATTTCGCGCAAAGGAAAGAACGCAAAGATTCGGGAGGGCTTCACGCAGAGGCGCAGAGACGCAGAGAGAGGGCGCAAAGGACGAACATATGACGACTGCCATGCTTGAGGATAAAGAGAAGCCGGCTCAGGTAAGGCCTGAACCGGCTACGACGCATTTGCAGCCTGAGAAGACCGATGTGGGGAGTGTTTTTGTCTCCAACTATCCTCCCTTTTCTTTCTGGCGGGAAGATCTGGCGGACGAAGCGGAGCGGGTCTTGCGCTCGCCTGCCGACCCTGGCACGCCTTTGGGGCTCTACCTGCACATCCCCTTTTGCCGCAAGCGGTGCAAGTTCTGCTATTTCAAGGTCTACACCGACAAAAACGCCCCGATGGTGGGTCGCTACCTTGAATCGCTGGCGGGCGAAGTTGAGATTTACAGCCGCTTGGAATCGATCCGGGGACGGCAGCTCGACTTTATCTACTTCGGCGGCGGGACCCCATCCTTCATCAGTTCGGCCCAGCTTAGGGACACCGTCGGGCGACTCAAGCGGGCCATGCCGTGGGAAGGTGCACGTGAGGTGGCTTTCGAGGCCGAGCCGGGAACCTTGACCCAATCCAAAGTGGCCGCCATTCGCGAAATCGGCGTCACACGGCTCAGCCTGGGGGTGCAGAACTTTGTGGATCAAATCCTGGTCGACAACGGACGTGCCCACTGCTCCAAGGAGATCGATCGATGCCGGCCTTGGATTCGCCAGCACGGCTTCGAACTGGTCAACATCGACATCATCGCCGGGCTGGTGGGCGAGACCTGGCAGACCTGGAAGGAGAATGTGGCCCGGGCCATCGACTACGACGCCGACAGCGTCACCGTCTACCAAATGGAGCTGCCCTTCAACACCACCTATTCCAGCCACATCCTGAAGGGCGAAAAACTGCCTGTGGCCGACTGGAAGACCAAGCGGGAATGGAACGAGTACGCCCTGGAGCAGCTCAGCGCTGCCGGCTACCAGCTTTCCAGCGCCTACACGATGGTCAAAAAGGGGCATCCTGCCGACTTTGTCTACCGCAACCAGGTCTGGCAAGGATGCGACCTGATCGGTGCCGGCGTTGCCTCTTTCGGCCACATGAGCGGCATGCACATCCAGAACCAGCCCGGCTGGAACGCCTACAACCAACACATCGACCAAGGCCGTCTGCCCCTCAAGCGCGCCCTGCGCCTCAAGCCCCACGAGCAACTCACCCGCGAATTCATCCTGCAGCTGAAGACGGGGCGGATCCAAGCCGAGTACTTTGAGAAGAAGTTCGGTGCTGATATCGTGCAGCGGTTCGACCCCCCTCTGCGGGAACTGCGAGGGCAAGGCATGCTCGAATTCGACCGCCATTCAGTGCGCCTGACGCGTCGCGGGCTGCTGCAAGCCGATCAGCTGCTGCCCGATTTTTATGACGCAGCCTATCGCGGGGCTCGCTATACTTGATCCTTCGCCAACACGGCTGCGGATATCGGAGAGTGACTTGGCGCTCTTGGCGTCTTGGCGCGAAACCCACTGAGGATTTGTCAGCAATGTCCATCAAAGGCCTCGCTATCACCGTACTCGCTGGATTGTGT
>JANQFM010001054.1 GCA_028277865.1 Acidobacteriota bacterium | reverse complement strand
CTGGCTACGCTTTCCGCGATGAGGCCGACAAACTGTCTCCAGACATCCGTGCCCGCAGGGTTGCGGGCGCTCCCGGCCTTCAGTGGCCGACGGTTTCGGTTTTGATCAGTACCCGGGGGCGCAGGGAGCTGCTGGGGAAGCTGCTGGGGACGATCCGGGAGTTGGACTATCCGGCTGAACTGCTGGAAGTGGTTGTGGTGGAAGAAACGGACGATCCGCTGCCGCCCGAGGGGGTGCGCTACGTTCGGATTCCTTGCGAGAACCGGGGATACGGCTACACACGCAATGTGGCGCTGAAAAACGCCTCGCATGAGGTGGTGGCCTTTACGGACGATGACTGCCTGGTGGCACGGGACTGGCTGAAGCGGCTGGTCGAACCGTTGGTGCAAGACCCCGGTCTGGCTGGAGTAGCGGGTGCGGTGCGGATCCAGGGAGATTCCTGGTTGGGTCAATGCGAATTCATTTTGGGTTTTCCAGGGGGCGGGCTGCGCTATATTGCCCAAAGCGGCGGCAAGTGGATGCCGACAAGCCACCTTTCCACCTGCAATTGCGCCTATCGCAAGGCGGCTGTACTGGAAGTGGGCGGATTCGGATTGACGACACGCTTTGGCAGCGAAGATTATCTGCTGGCCCGCAGGGTTTCCCAACGTCATCGGTGCCTGTTCGCACCCCAGGCCACGGTCCACCACAAGCCTCACCGCAATCTGGGAGAAATCTTCAGATGGTTCGTACGGCGCGGGCGCAGCGAAATCGAAATCTCCTCTCAGTCGTCCAATCCAAAGCACTATCTGGCTCGGGTGGCTGTTTCTTCGCTGAGCCTGAGAGCTGTGCTGCTGGGCCTTGCCGGCCTCATCCTGGCTGGGGCTGCGGGCGCCGGGGCGGCTTTGGCTACGCTGACGGTTCTGCTCGTTGTTTACTACCTGGCCATGATGGGACGCTTCCGCTATGCGCTGCGGCAGTGCACTCTTGCTGCCTGGCTGGCCACTCCGATGGTCAAGGCGGTCATGGATCTGGGAATGGATTTGGGGCGCGGGCTGGCCATCCGCGAAGGCTTGCATCGGTCGAGGACGGCATGAGGCGCATCCGCATCCTGGCCATTTCGAATTCGGGGGACATCATCGGCGGCGGCGAGATCAGCTTTTGCCAGATGGTGAGTCGGCTCGATCGGGAGAGGTTCGAGGTGACGGTGATGTGCCCGTCGCCGGGAGGGGTGTGGGAGCTGTTGGGAAGGGAATGGGAGAAGGGAGTAACCGCAGAGGGCGCCGAGGGGGGACGCAGAGGGCACGGAAAAGAAGTCTTTGAGATGCCGGGTTTGAAGGGCGTGGGGCTGCTGCGCCTGCCGGGGCGGGTTTTGAAATTGGCCCGGCTGATTCGCAGGAGGGGATACGATTTGGTTTACGCCAATGGATCCCGCTGCATGGTTTATGCCGGGTTGGCAGCGCGAATGATCAGCTGTCCGGTGGTTTGGCATGTGCGCATTCTGGATGAGGAACGGCTCGACAGGCTGCTCTCTCGGCTGGCGGCTCGGATCGTGGTCAACTCGCGTGCAGTGGCGGGGCGCTTCGGCTTCCTGAACGGGAATTCGCCACCTGTGACGGTGGTCCACAATGGCGTGGATCTTAAAGAATTTGATCCGCAACTGCCGGGAGAATCTCTGCGGCGGGAGCTGGGAATCGATGCTCGTGCGGGGGTGGTGACCATTCTGGGGCGCCTGGACGAGTGGAAGGGGCACCGATACTTCCTGGAAGCAGCTGCCCAAGTGGCGGCCTGCGCTGCCCAGGCACGCTTTTTGGTGGTCGGAGATGGTGTCGAACGCCGTCGCCTGCAAGGGCAAGCCCGCCGACTCGGCCTGCAAGGCCGGGTTCTGTTCACCGGCAATCGCCAGGATGTCCCTCAGATTCTGGCAGCTTCGGACGTGCTGGTGTCCGCTTCCCGCGCCGAGCCCTTCGGGAGGGTGCTCATTGAAGCCATGGCCATGGGCAAGCCCGTGGTGGCCACCCGCGCCGGTGGCGTTCCTGAAATCGTGGACGAGGGCCGGACCGGCCTGTTGGTGGATCCGGCAAGCAGTCCTCAGCTTGCCCAGGCCATCTGCCGTCTCCTCCAAGACCCCGATCTGCGCCGACGCCTCGGCAACGACGGACAACGCCGTGCAAAGAAGCGGTTCAGCGCGGAGCAGCATGCCAGGGAGATGGGCAGGGTCTTCGGACAAGTTGGCAAGGGGTCTCGCGCAAAGACGCAAAGAACGCAATGACAGAATTCAGGTTAGGTTCCCTGGCTGACAAATGACAACTGACAACTGACAACTGACAACTGACAACCGGCAACTTCCATGTCTCCCAACTCTCCAGCCTCTCGCCCCTTGCGCATCGGCGTTGATGTGCGGGAGTGGGAGCGGGGGAAGATGACGGGTATCGGCCGGTACCTGCTCAACTTTCTCTCTTATGCGGCCCGCCAGCGGCCTCACTTTCGGTTTTTTCTTTACGGCAACCAGCGCAGCGCTTTCCCGGAACTGGCGGAAAACGCCCAGCCGCGAGTCATCCGGGAACGCTTGACTTTCTGGTGGGATCAGGTTTCTTTGAGCCGTCGGCTGCGGCGCGACGGTGTTCAGATCTTCCTGTCTCCCTATCCCAAAGGCCCTCTGATGGCACCTTGCCCTTACTTGAGCACCATTCATGACCTGCTCTTTTTGAAGGTGCCGGAATACGCTCAGGGAGGCAAAGCGGTCTACAACCGTTTCTTCCGCGCCAGTGCCCGTCTTTACAGCCGCAGGGCCAGCCGCGTCATCACCGATTCCGAGCACTCCCGGCAGGACCTGACCGAACTGCTGGGACTGGCGCCGGATAAGGTCTGCGTCATCCCGATCGGCCTGTTGCCCCGTTTCCGACCGGTGCAGGATGCTCAAGCTTGCATGCGCTACGGCGTCTCGGGCCGTTTTGTGCTTTATGTGGGCAACTTCAAGCCGCACAAGAACTTGATACGGCTACTGAAGGCTTTTCGATGGGTGAGGGAAGAGGGGCTTGGAAAATGCGGCGATTCATGGAACCTCGCCCTGGCCGGGCACGATCCAAAACATCGGCCGGCGGTGGAGCAGATGGTCCGCCAGCTGGGGTTGGAGGACTCCGTGATCTGGACGGGGCTGGTCGAGGACGACGATTTGCCGGCACTTTACAGTACGGCAGATGTCTTCGTGTTTCCGTCGCTTTACGAGGGATTCGGGCTGCCGGCGCTGGAAGCCATGGCCTGTGGCACGGCGGTCATCGCTTCGCGGACGACTTCGTTGCCCGAAGTGGTGGGCGAGGCGGGTTTGCTGGTCGATCCGGAGGACTCTGCTGAATTGGGGAAAAGCCTGCTGAAGCTGCTGACGGATAAGGAACTGCGCAGCCAACTGGAGGAGCGTGGATTAAAGCGGGTCCAGCAGTTCAGCCTCGCGGCGACATCGGGGAGGCTGCTGGAGTTGATCGAGCAGGTAGCCGAGGCGGGTTTCGCGCCAAGACGCAAAGGCGCAAAGCCCAGGTAGAAAGCACTTCAGAATCCTTTTTGCTCCTTGACTGCTTTGCGCTTTTGCGTCTTGGCGCGAAGCTCCCCTTCCGCCTCCAGCCGCCAGCACTCGGCGTGGATCAAGAACACTCCCAAAGCCGCCATGACGCTGAGCACGAAGCCGTGCATCCCTTCCCGGATGCCCTGTTGGACCAGGTACTTTTCGGCCAGCTTGTAGGCTGGGCGGCCCAGCAGGTGAATGGGTGCCTGCCAGCCGCGTACCCGGCGTCCGCGACGGTGCAGTTCCCGGGCATCCAGCACCATATAGCGGCGGATCTTTTCCAGGTGATGAGAAAGGTCGCGGTAGGGGTTGTGCATCAGGTCGCCGGGCAGCGTTCCGACCTTTCCTTGAACCTCGATCTCTTCGTGGACCAGCTTGTCGTTGAAGCGTCCCTGCCCGCTGCGGAAAAGGCGGACAATGGGCTGGTACCAGCCGCAAAATCGCATGGGGCGTCCCAGGTAGATGTTGCGGCGCCAGATCAGATAGCCATCCTGAAGCTCCCGGCTGTCCAAAGGCATTTCGAGCAATTGACGCAGGTTTTGCTGCAGCGGCTCTGAAAGCCATTCGTCAGCATCCAAAGATAGGATCCAGTCGCCGTCGGCTTGATCGACGGCGAACTGCTTTTGCTCGCCGAAGCCTCGCATGGGGCGGGTCAGCACTCGGGCGCCATGCTCTCGAGCCACCTGGCAGGTGGCGTCCTGGCTGCCCGAATCGACGACTACGACTTGGTCGGCGAAGTCGACCGATTGCAGGCAGCGGGGCAGCGCGGACTCTTCGTCGAGGGTGATGATGACGACCGATAATCGAGCAGGCGGCATGGGCAATGGCAATGGTATCATCCGGCGGTGCGAGGGAAAGCCCGCCTTTCGATCGAAGCGGCTTGGTGTACTTTTGGACGAAGGGCGCGTAAATTCAAGCGAAAGGGCACCAAAGAGGATGTTTGAAAAGGGCGAGATCGAAGGGGTGGTGATCAAGAAACTGGTGACTCATCGCGACGAGCGGGGGTTTTTCCGCGAGATCGTCCGGGTGACGGACGATTTCTTTGAAGAAGGATTCGCCCAGTGGAGCCACTCCGTAATGCATCCGGGCAGCGCCAAGGGTTGGCACTTTCACCGCCTTCAGGTGGATTGGTGGTATGTCTTCGGCGGCGTGCTCAAGGTGGCTCTTTACGACATGCGCAACGACTCGCCCAGCCACGGCAAGCTGATGGAACTGCTGATGGGCGATCACCAGGATGCTTGCGTGGTCAAGATTCCGCCCTTGGTGGCTCATGGATGCCGCTGCCTAAGCGGCCCCGCCAACCTGTTTTACATCACCTCGCAGGTCTACAATCCGGAGGACGAAGGTCGACGGCCCCACGACGACCCAGAAATCGGCTACGACTTCACTCGTTGGCCTGACATTACCTGAAGGTTTCGCGCCAAGACGCAAAGAGCGCCAAGGCAGAAAGGACTGAATCTGGTGTCTTGGCGCGGAATAGTCCTGTCTGCCTTTGGACTGCTTCCAAGCTGGGATGCTGCCATACTGATCCGCCTATGCAGATGCCTTCCGTCTTGAGTCGCCCTGCCGCCGCTGTTGCCTCGCTTTTCGATCGCAGCTTCGATCCCGCCCGGGCTCAGCGGCTTCCTGCGACTCGGGAAGCGGGCGAGTCGAATGTCCCAGGCCTTTACCTGGCGGGAGAGATCGCCGGGGTTCCGCTCATCAAGCTGGGACTGAACCGGGGGCGGGCCACGGTGGACCACATCGTGAAGGCCCAAAGAAGGTTTCACTCAGAGACGCAGAGACGCGGAGAGGGGGAAAAGGGGAAGGAGTTCGCAGTTCACAGTGGGCAGTTCGCAGTGGGAAGGCCCGGAGGAAAGAGGGAGAATCTGGAATCTGCCAAGCGTACACTACGAACTGCGAACCGCGAACTGTCTCCCATGTACGACATCCTGATCGTGGGCGCGGGGTCGGCAGGCTTGGGGGCGGCTGATCGTTGCCAGCAGTTGGGTCTGCGCTATGTGGTGATCGAGGCGCAGAGGCCGGCCCAGCTCATCCGCAATTTCACCAAGGGCAAGCCGCTTTACATGGAGCCTCCCAATGAGGAAAACCAGACCCGGCTCTTTTGCGAGGAGTGCCCAAAAGAAGTTCTGCTGGAGAAATGGGACGGGCAGATCGAGGAATTGGGGCTGGCCCGCCACATCCGCACTTTCGAATCGGTCGAGGACGTCCAACGGCTGGGGGATCAAGACGGGTTCCGGGTGCAAACCGATAAGGGAGACTATCAGGCCCGGCGGGTGATCCTGGCCATTGGCAAGTCGGGCAACCCTCGTCGGCTCAACGTCCCCGGCGAGTCGGAGCAAGGCCGACGGATCAGCCAAAACGTTATCGATCCCGATGACTGGCAAGGGCGTGATCTGGTGGTCTTCGGGGCCGGGGACGTGGCCTGCGAAGCGGCGGTTGCTTTGGCGGACGGCGGCAACCGGGTTTCGATGGCGGCGCCTGACAAGGAGTTCACCTTTCCCAAGCAGCGCAATGTCGACGCTGTGATGGAACGGGTTGCCGAGGGCAAGATCAAGCTCTACCTCGATCACGCCGCCGAGTCGATCGGCCCTCGCAACGTCGCCGTCAAGAAACTCTCCTCGGGCGAGAGGCGCGATCTGCCTGCCGATCACGTTTTCCGCTGCATCGGCGCCGACCTGCCGTTAAAGTTTTTCGCCAGGGTGGGCATCCAGTTGGAGGGTGCCTGGAACTTGAGGCGGTGGATCATCCTGGCCTGCACCTTTTTGGTCTGCTATTTCATCTACGGCGCCAAGAGCGACCCTCCGCTGTGGCCTTTCAACATCGAGTCCACTTGGTTCGGCAGCCAGGGGTCGGCGCAGTCCTTCGGCGCCTGGTGGCAAGGGCTGAGCGTCGGGGAAGGGAACTGGTCTTTCAAGATCAACGGATCGTTCTGGTACAGCCTGACCTACTGCTTGGTGATGACGGTCTTCGGGATCAAGGCCTATCGCCGCTGGGGAGTGCGCTACAACGACAGCTACCAGAAAAAGCGCTTTACGGCGCTGGTGGCGGCCCAGTGGATTTTGGCCTTCCTGGTACCCAACTTGCTCATGTGGTGGGTCCACGGCATGTGGCCCGACAACGCCCTGCTGGGATACCGCGACAATTGGTGGCATGCCTCGGGATTCGAGTACGCCTTTCCGCTCTTTTTCTGGCAGTTTTTCTGGGACGTGGGATGGCTTTACCTGGTCTACGGGCTGACAGCCACCTTGCTGGTAATCCCCATTTTGACCATCTGGCACGGCAAGCGCTACTGCACCTGGCTGTGCGGCTGCGGCGGCTTGGCCGAGACGCTGGGGGATCCCTGGCGGCACCTGGCGCCCAAGGGCAAGGTTTCGATTCGCTGGGAGTGGATGAACCTGGCCGTGCTGATTTGGGCTGTGGCGGCGGGGTTGTTGGTGGCGGCCAAGGTCGGATTGGGCTATTGGGTGACCGGCGAAGCTTTCGTGACGCCCAATGCCGCCCAGCACGGTGCACTGACGGCCTCGCTCTTTCGAAGCTACCAGGTGGTGGCCGACATCTGGCTGGTGGGGATCATCCCGGTGGCGCTGTATCCCGTCTACGGAGGCAAGATCTGGTGCCGATATTGGTGCCCTTTGGCCAAGTGGATGCAGATGACAAGCAGGTGGTTCGGCAAGCTGCAGATCTCTTCCAACGACAAGTGCATCACCTGCAACGAGTGCTCGCGCTACTGCGAAGTAGGGATCGACGTAATGGCCTTTGCCAAGAACCAGCAGTCATTTTCGAATGAAAACTCCTCCTGCATCCAGTGCGGCATCTGCATCACGGTCTGCCCCATGGACGTGCTGAGTTTCGACCGCAACCGGGAAGGGACGGTGGTGCGCTGGGCAAAGGGGGAGGGGGCGGCGCAAGCCCGCGGAAGGAAGCCAAAGGTCATACCAGATTCCGCGTAATTTCGAGAGGAATTCGTGTCTTTCCGCGGGCTTCCCTTCACTCCTCTCACCAGAATATCTCTACCGGGTTGAGTTCTTCCTCCGCGAGCTGACGGGGAATCCAGCCCAGGCGCGGGGGTACCTCGTACAGGCGCCCCGGCGCAAAACGGGGCCAGAAGTGGCGCAAGCCGGGGACGGTGACCCGTACGACGCTCAGTCCGACATCTTCTCGGGTCTGGTCGAGGACCAGCGTCTCCATTCCCAGCGCTTCGGCCCGTCCGACGCATTCCAGGACATCTTGGTGCAGGTCGTGGCTGGCCTGGCAGGGGTAGTCCGATCGGCTCAAGGCGGGTTGCTGCTGGTCCGGCTTCAGGTAGGGCAGGCCTTCCAGGGTGGCTTGGCCCAGCCATCGGCGCAGGGGGTGATCGTCCAAGGACGGCTGGCCGGAGCGCTTGTCGTCGCTCAGTACGGCAGGCAGGAATTGATTCATCTCGGTCAGTGCACGCATCAAGGCTGTGGCGGGATCGAGGTGGGCGCCGAAGCCGAGGAAGATCTCCTGCTGAGCCGACTCTGCTCGGGAAGGGCAGCGGCGCGAAACGGCTGCAAAAGACGGGATTTTCAGGTCGGTTGTCACATCCAGCACCCACAGCTCCCGTCCCAGGCTGCGGTAAAAGGCCTCCAGGCGGCGGGCGTAGGGTTCTTGGAAGCTGGCCCAGTCGACGGCCGGACGGCGCGCCCGGTTGTACCACCACAAAGCCACTCCGTCGCGCTCCACCAGTTCCAAATAGCCCTGCAAGATGGCCTCTTCCAGGTTGTTTCCGGCAGCGCATCCATTGGAATCGGCCCAATAGAGGGGCTTTTCGGGTTGGGGATATCCGAAGTAGCAGAAGGCGGTGGGGAGATAGCGGAACTGCTGTCGGGTGAGCGACCAAACCGGGGTCCACTCGATTTCCGAACGCTCGTCGAAAGGGGCCGGAACGGCCCCGGCATTGTCGCGTCGGCTGTATTGCTTTCGGCTGAAGTGAATGCAGTCGCGAGGGTGGACGGCTTTGCCTGCCAGGTCGGCGTAGCAGCTCAAAAGGCGCGGCTCGTCGCCCTGGAAGACGCCGCAGTAGCGTTCGGCGGCTTCGCACAGGGCGCTCACCCTGGCTGCCAGTTCGGTCTGTCCTTTGCCGCCGCTGCCTGATCCGGCCAGCACCCGCTTCAGATCTTTGCAGTTGGAGGCGACCGCTCCGCCTTTTCCCAAACAGACTCCGGGAAAGTCGAAATGGTATTCCAAGGGGTTGAGCAGCTGACCCACCACCCCGGTAAGCGGGCTGACCAGGTGGCGGTAGGCCTGCCAGGTTTCGCTGAGAGGGGCCGATCGATGGCCTCCCTCGGAAGTGGAACGCTTGGGACGGCTTTGCAGGTGAAGGGGCTGGCAGGGGGCTTGCGCAGGATCTGCCGGCCCGCATTCAGGGCATTGGGGACGGCGCACTACGGCATGTTTTTCGAGCTTCCAGTCGATCAGGTCCAGGGTGAGAAGGCAGTCTCGCAAGGGGCTCTCCTTGGGCCGGAGAATCCAGCGCGCGATCTCGCCGCAGGCCAGGTTACAAGCGGCTTGAAAGCTGGCGGGCGACCAGCCGGCTGGAACCGTGCAGGGGTTGCTCAGGCCGCGCTGTTCCAAGAGGGCTTCCAAGGGTCGGTTGGCTTTCAGGCGGTGGGCCAGGCACTGCCAGCAGCAGGTTTTGCCGGGAGCGAAGACGGGTCCGATCCAGAGCACCGTCCCTGCAGGCTTGACGAGCATCCAGGCTGTCTTGGATCGCAGGGCTTGCCTGTTGATGTCCGCCAATTCAGGACGCAGATAATCATCGGTCAGAACAATCTGGAGCTTTGCGTTCCCCAGCTCACTCTCCGAAAGCCCCATCGAAGCCAGGGCCGCCCGCATCGGATCTTCACTGACTGTACCCAACGTCCTGATGCAGGCCTCTGCCTGGAGCAATCGCTGTGCCTGCTGATGATCTTCCCCCAATTGGCTCCAAAAGGCGTCTTGAGGGGCTTTTTCAGCGGGTCGGCCCTCCTCCAAATAGCCGCTCCGCTCCAGGCGCAAAAGAATGTAGTAGACCTCGGCTGCCGATGCTTCGGGCTGCAGGGAGTCGGCGATGGCATCGGCGCTGCGGCGACCGTCGATTTGCGGGATCACCAGCGAAAAAAGGCGTCCTTCCAGCAGGCGGGTTTTCCGCTCGGAAAGCACGAGGATTCCTTCCGGATCAACTGCTTCGACACGGAAACAGCTCTTGAAGGACGGCCTGAAAATCATCGGGCCCTATGAGGGAAAAAGGGTGCGTTGCGGTTTTCATGCCTTGCGGCCAAGGGGCAGAGTGTACCTGCAACCAGTCGAGAATCCCAATCTCCGAAGTGTGCTTCTGGACTACAGCCTACAGCCCACACCCTTCCGGTTTGAGGCTTTGCCTCCCTTGCTAGGCCGCTAGGGTTTCAGGGTTCTTCACGATTGAGTCAAATTTGGCTGCGAGGGGTCCGGCGGCGGTCAGAGGTTCCGGGTTCCGGATCCCAGGTCCCAGGTTCCGGATCCCAGAATCCAGATCCCGAAAACCCGGAACCCGGAACCTGGTACCCGAAATCCTTTTGCGATCGGTCTGAGGCGTCGCCTCGCTAGTCGTACCTAGTCGTGAGAATCGAGAACAATGCTGGATCATCGAGTATCTCTGTTTCGTCTTCCCCCTCCGGCTTGGGGGGCAGCAGCAGGTAGCGAACGTTTTTCTGGCCTTGCACGACCTGAACTTCGACCTCTTCTTCAATCTCGATGCCTCGCTCGGCAAGGACTGCTTTGGGGTCTGCAATCAGCCGCTGCCTGAATGCGTCGTCCGCCCAGGCCTCCGCAACGATTCTTTGCCACTCCCTGTAATAATCGCTCTGACTGGCCATCGGTCCCTCCTCTCTTGGGTTGGCTTGAGCGTCGAAAGCCTACCGAAGTGGAGGCCACAAGTCAATCTGCACAAGTCATAGGCAACAAAGTGTGAAAATTCTCTGACGAGTTGAACACAATTGAAAGATTGTCAGCCAGTTCATCCTGCCAAATTGGTGACGAGTTCTCGAGCCTGGCGCAGGTCGTGGCTTTCGGATCCCTCCTCGAACCCGGCCAGTAATCCTTCGATCAATTGCCGGGCCTGAAGGTGTTTTCCTTGCCCCTTCCAGAGTCGGCCCAAGCTGACGGCCGCCCGGAGTTCCAGGATTCGGGCGCCTTGTCGGCGGGCTGTTTGTTGAGCCTTGTGAAATTGAGCTTCCGCCTCGGCCTGAGATTGCCCGTCCGCTTGGTCGCTTCTCGGCAGCCTCAGCTCTCCGCAAAGCCGCTGCAGCTCGGCCAAGTAGAAGTTTTCTCCAGTCCGTTCGGCAACTTCGAGAGCCTCGTTCAGGCAGCGTTGGGCAGCATCGGGCTGCCCTGATTTGCAACAGGCTTCGGACAGAAGAGAGTGGTTGTAGGTGTGCCAGGTCACGCTTCCGGCAGCAGCCAGGTCGGCGATGCCTCGGCGGATCAGCCTGATCCCTTGCTGGATGTCCCGCAGATTCTGTCCTGGAACGCATGCCATGGCCCATCCCAAAAAAATCCGGGACTGGACGAGATGGGCAAAGGAGCCCTGCTGGCGGGCCTTGTCGACGTCTTTCCGAGAATACTCCAGCACCGAGGCTGGATCACGGCTCAACTGCGCCAGGAAAGCCCTGAACTGCAGCGCCGAACTGAGGCTGAAGGAATGGGAGATCTGCTTGGCCAGCCGGTAGGCTTGATCGATCCGCAGGGAGGCTTGCTGCGGAAAGCCCAGAAACCACAGCACGGCGGCACTGAAGCAGAGGCTGAACACGCCCGAATCCTCGCCGCTTGGGACACCCAAATGGGTGCTGCGCTGAGGAGAATCGTATTCGATGGCCTTCTTGAAATGCTGATCGGAGTCCTGAAACTGCCCCTTGACAAAGAGTGTAGCGCCGAGGCCGAAGTGAGCCGCAATTTTCAGCGATGCATCGGGCTGGGCTTTGCAGAGGCGAAGCAGGCGGTGCCCTAGCTGCAGGGCGGTCTTGAATTCGGCGCGCATGCTGTAGTAGCGCCTCAATCCCCATAAGGCCCAGAAAAGCTGTGGAGAGTCTTTTTGGTTTCGACAAATCTCCAATGCCCTTTCGAAGGCCTGGGCCACTTGGGGGACGCCGTAGCCCAGGGTGATGCTCAGGGCAGTGCCGAGGGCCGTCTGCAGGGCCAGTTCCTGTTCATCGCGCCCGATGCCCGGAGAAACCTTGGGGAGCAGCTTCAAGCCGCTGTTGATGTGGTCGCGGGCTTCGGTGATGGCAGAGCGCTCCAACGACCTTTGACCTGCCCTGCGCCAGTACTCCACAGCCTGGCCGAAGTGCCCGGCTTGGGTCCAGTGGTGAGCCAGCAGTTCCGGCTGGGATCGTGCGCTGCGCGGGAATTGGGATTCCAGGATCTCGGCGATGCGCGCATGATGGCGCTGCCGCTGACGTTTGAGCAGCGATTGATAAGCGGCGTCCCGGATCAAAGCGTGCTTGAAGCTGTAGCGTGCCTGGTCGAGGAAGCCTTGGCGGAAGAGCAGTTCAGCGCCTACCAGGCGGTTGAGCAAAACCTTCAGCTCTTCCTCCTCCATCCCCGAAACGGCCATGAGCAATTCTCTGGAGAATTCGCGGCCGATCACGGCGCCGATCTGGGCGATTTGCTTGGCTGCGCCTCCCTGGGCGTCCAGACGGGCCAGCAGGGAGTCCTGCAGAGTGTCCGGCACAGCCAGCGGCGGCAAAGGGCCGGTCAGTTGGTAGCCGTCTTGTCCTTGGGCCAGCATCCCAGATTCCAGGACCATCTTGGTCAACTCTTCGACAAACAGCGGAACGCCATCCGTTTTTTGAACCAGCTGCTCTACCAGGCCTTCAGGCAAGGCTTTGCCCCCCGACACTTTCTCGATCATGGCAGCGGCCAGGTCCGGTTCAAGCCGGTCAACGTTGAGTTGGGTGATGTGCGAGCGGATTCCCCAGGGGGGCTGAAAAGCGGTTCGGAAGGTGCACAGCAGCAAGATGCGGCCTGCCGGCACCTGCTCGATCAGGGCTGTCAGCAATTCCAAAGTGGAAGGATCGATCCAGTGAATGTCCTCGACCAGGCAAAGCAAGGTTTGCCTTTCGGCCCGTGCCAGCAGCCAAGTGAGCAGCGCTTGGAGGGTTCTTTGCTTGCGCAGTTGCGGACTCATGCCCAGTTGGTCTTCCCGGCCCACGGAGAGCAAGTCGGCCAGCAAGGGCAAGGCCTGGGCCAGAGGCAGGCCCCATCGCTGCAGAGATTTCTTGAGGCGCGACTGCTTGAGATCGGTGGCATCTTCGCGGTTGAGCTTGAGGGATCGTTCCAGGTAGGCGATCACCGGGTGATAGGCGCTGTGGCAGTGATAGGGAGAGCAGCGCCATTCGATCGGATCTGTGGACGGGTCGGCCACGATGTCCTTGAAGGCTTGCGCCAGCCTCGATTTGCCCATTCCGGCCTCACCGCTCAGCAAGACGACCTGGCCTCGCCCTTGGTCGGCCTGCCGGCAGCGTTGTTTCAGCAGATCCAACTCTCTGTCACGCCCCACAAGGGGAGTCAGGCCGGAGAGCAAAGCAGCCTCGATCCGGTCGGTGGCGCCGCTGGGCGCCAGGATTCGGTAGGCCTGGACCGCTTTGCCCGCATCGTCGGCCAAGGTCATCTCTTGGAAGCGAAAAAGCCCTGTCAGCAAGCGCTGGGCCTGCCGGCTGGCCAGAATCGTATCCGGCTCGGCCAAACGGGCCAGGCGGCCGGCCTCCCGAGGCCCATCACCCAGCACCAGCTGAGTCTGCCCCGTACCTGCCCCGCTCCCCCCGACCACTGCCGGGGCATTGTGGATTCCCAAGCGAGCCTGCAGGTGTAAGGACGAGTCGGATACTGAATTCAGTCCGTCCATTGCGGACAGGATGTCCAGGCTGGCGAGGGCCGCACGCTGAACGGCGTGTTCGCTGGCTTGCGGATATCCGAAATAGGCCGTCATGCCGCTGTCCAGGTAGTGGCCGGGGTAGCCTTTGAACTCCTCGATAATTTGGGTGCATGTGGCCTGGAAGGCCTGGATCGCTGCAAGCTGGTCCTCGGGCTCGACCTCCGATGAGTTGCTGGACCGGCTTGCCAACTCGCAGCAAAGTACCGTCAACGGGCGTCGTTCAGCCTCGCTGGCCGAGGTGGAGGAAGTACCAGAGTCCACCCGGCCTTGCCGCTCCGGGATCGCCGAACTGCCTGAGTGGGGCGTTGTCCAGGCGGTTGCAGGGTTGGGCTGGCCGCCGCCCGGAATGCGGGTGATGTTCGAGTCGGCGCCCTGATACTGCAGGTGCATGTCGTCCAAGGCGGCATTCACTTCCGAGATGCTGCGCGGACGGTGCAGGGGCTCTTTTTCCAGCAATTGGTCGATCAGGTCCGAAAGCTGCTGAGGAACCTCGTGCCGGACCTGGCTGGCGGGCGGCTGCCGATGATGGATGATCTGGTTGAGGGACAGCAATTCGGTGCGCGCTTGGAAAGGCGAACGGCCGGTCAAGGCTTCGTAAAGCAGGCTGCCCAGCGAGAAGAGGTCGGATTGCGGCCCCACCGGATCGCCCTGAATCTGCTCCGGGGACATGGCGCGGCAAGTCCCGACCAAGGATCCGGTCTGAGTCAGGGCCGTCTGCTCCTGCCCGCCTTCGTCCGCCATGGGCTTGGCAATCCCGAAGTCGGTCATCTTGGCCTGGCCGGCTTCCGTCAGGAGGATGTTCTCGGGCTTGAGGTCCCGGTGGACCACCCCTCGGCGATGCGCTTCAAAGAGTCCTCGGCCGATTTGGCGGGCCAGCGAAATCACCCTGTCGGCAGCCAAGGGGCCGTGGGCCAGCAAACGCCTCAGAGTAGTCCCTTTGACGTACTCCATGACGATGCAGTCCAGCCCCTCGTGGTGCAGGACGTCGTAGACCTGCACGATGGACGGGTGGTTGAGGCGGGCGGCGAGGCGGGCTTCCTGCTCGAATCGGGCACGGTTTTCCGAGCTGGATCGGCTATCGGGGCGGATTGTCTTGACGGCCACCCGGCGGTCCAGCCGCTCGTCCATAGCCAGGTAGACCTCTCCCATTCCACCGGTTCCGATCCGTTTCAGAATCCGATAGGGGCCGATTTGGGCAGGTTGTGCCGACATGCTGATGATTCCCCAGCAGGCTTCGCCCTGCAATCAATTTTCTGAGCTTCACGATGGAACGTTTGGAGGGATTCAGCAGGAGAAAGCAGATCAAGTCACGGAGTACGGAAGAAGAGCCTCAAGCGAGTCCGATCTTCCGTTTTCCGCTCTCCGTTTCTCCTATCGATCTCCCCGCGCCCGCTGTTGATTGTCTGACTTCGACTTGCCTGGATTCAACCCCATTGCGCGCATTCGTCGCCTCAAGGCTGCTTTTGAGACCTTCAGCTTGTCGACCATGGCCTCCAGATCTCCCTGGCATTCGCGGTAGCAGGCTTTGATTTCGTCGGCTTGCAGTTGCTCGGCCAGACGGGTTTGGGGGCAGCTTTCAATAAGGCGGTAAAGGGAGGGCCGTGAGATCTGCAACTGAGCGGCTGTGGCCTTGAGATCCCATCGATTGGCTGACAAAGCTGCCACAAGTTCGGCCTGGGAGACTTGAGAAGGCTTACGCCGAGGCTTGGGGACGGGCTTTGGCGCAGCAGGCTCCTGGCTGGCTCGGGGCTGGCCTTTGGCGGATTCCTGGAGCAGTCGTTGCACGGGCGGGCTGATTTGCAGGGCGTCCAGTCCCCGGCTGCCGATGACCAGTTGGCGGGCTACATTGCGCAACTGGCGGATGTTTCCCGGCCAGTCGTGGCCGGCCAGGCGTGCCACCAGCGAAGCGGGAAGCCAGGGCCGGCTGCTGTTTGGGCTGCCTTTCAGGCGGTGCGATTCGTCGACTCTTTCCAATTCCTGGCCCAGGAAATGCAGCAGCAGGCGTCCGATGTCGTCGCGCCTGTGGCGCAGAGGAGGAAGCCAGATGACGTAGCCGGAAAGACGGTGGATGAGCGGTTCCCGGAATTCGCCGCAACGGGCGCGGCTCTCCAAATCGGAGTCGGTTGCGGCCACCACGCGAACGTCCACCTTGCACGGCGCTTGCTTGCCCAAGGGTTGAATCTCGCCCGTCTCCAGCACGCGCAGCAGCATGACCTGAACTTCGGATGGAGCTTCGCCCACTTCGTCCAAAAAGATCGTCCCGCCGTGGGCGCGCTGGAAGTAGCCTTGTTGGTCCCGGACAGCGCCGGTATAAGCGCCCCGGGCGGCGCCGAAGAGTTCGGCCACAGCCAGGGAGGGGGTGATCGATCCCAGGTTGACCGTGATGAACGGGCCGTCGCGGCGAGGGCTGTTGCTGTGAATGGCCTGGGCTGCCAACTCCTTGCCGGTGCCCGTCTCGCCGCGCAGCAAAACCGGCACCTGCAAGTCGGCGACGCCTCGGATATCGTTACGCAGCTGTTGCACGGCTGCGCTGTCCCCGGCCATTCCCAGCCGAGGGCCTGCGGCCTGGCCTTGATCGGACCGGACAGTGAACCAATGCAGCAGCAAGACCACCCTTTGAGAAAGTTCAAGCACCACTCCCCGAGCCAGTTCGGCCTGGGAGAAGTCCCCAATCCCCTGCAAGGGAGTTCCTTGGGCGGAAACCGGAGCGCGACCCGGATCGAACTCCAGCCGGACGCCGCCTTTGGTGGCCGAAAAGCGGAGGGGCTCCCGGCTGAGGTACAAGTCGGCCAACGGTTGCCCCGAAAGCTGTCCTGGCGCGGTAAATTCGGGATGCTGGCGCGAAAGAAGGTCCTGTCGGCCCCTCAGGAGTTCGTTGAGAAGCAACCGATCGCCGATTCGTCCCACCTCGGGATGGCACAAGATCGTCAAAGCCGGAACGGCTGCCGGCCCCCTGCTGCGGCGTCCATGAGTCTGCACCTTGCGGGTTTCGGACAGGTCCACCGTCCGTTCGCCTGGGCTGCCCTGAAACATGGGCGAATTTTAGCATTTTCAATCAAAATTGTGGTGATCAGAAGGCGATGGTTAGCGTTAGGGAACCCGCAGGCCTCCCCTTATCGGCCCCTGCTTGTTGTAGCATTCGGCCATGCGCTTTTACAGTACACGGCGTCAGGGATCTCAAGTGGACTTCAGCCTCAAGGAGGCGGTCTTGCGGGGATTGGCGCCGGACGGAGGGCTTTTTATGCCGGAGCGCATCCCGGTCCTTCCGGACCATCTGTTGCAGAGCATGCCTTCCATGAGCTTGGCCGAGATCGGATTCGAAGTGGCCCGGCGGTTTGTGGAAGAGGAGGTTGATTCCGACAGTCTGCGCCGGACAGTGGAAGAAGCGATCGATTTTGAAACCCCTCTCCGGCCGGTTGAGATCCCCGATGCCGGGCTTCCGCCCTCAAGCTCGATCTACAGCCTGGAGCTGTTTCACGGCCCCTCTCTGGCTTTCAAGGACTTTGGGGCTCGCTTTATGGCCCGCCTGATGTCGGCTTGGATCGGAGAAGGCCACCCTTTGACCATTCTGGCCGCCACCTCGGGAGACACGGGCAGCGCCGTAGCCATGGGGTTTTTGGCAGTGGCGGGGATCCGCGTCGTAATCCTCTATCCCGAAGGAAAAGTCAGCCCCATTCAAGAATGCCAATTCACCACCTTGGGCGGCAACGTGACAGCGCTCCGTGTGGCCGGGACTTTTGACGATTGCCAACGACTGGCCAAGCAGGCATTCCAGGACGACGATCTGCGCCGCAGACTGCAGCTCAGCTCGGCCAACTCGATCAACATCGCACGGCTCATCCCCCAGTGCTTCTACTACTTTTACGCTTGCTCGAGGCTCAGTGGCAAACAGCGTCAGGGCTCCGTGATCGTTTCGGTGCCCAGCGGAAACTTCGGCAATTTGACGGCAGGGCTGATGGCTCAAAGAATGGGGCTTGCCGTGACAGGCCTGGTGGCGGCAACCAATCGCAAC
>JANQFM010001003.1 GCA_028277865.1 Acidobacteriota bacterium | reverse complement strand
AGCACGCTGACCCGCTCGACACCCAAGACCTCCTTCCAAATCCGGGCCAAGCGCGCCTCGATCAGATCGCGGGGCGGCACCATCTCCCGTTGGGCAGCCTCGGCGCCGGGCTTGGGCAATGCTTGCCGGTCCAGCTTGCCGCTGGGCGTCTTGGGGAGCCGGTCCAAAAGCACGAAAAAGGAAGGGATCATGTATTCGGGCAAGCGCAGCCGCAGCTTCGCTCCCAGGCTCTGGATCAGTTGATCCTGTTCCGCCTCGCCGACCTTCGTTCGCCCCTCGCTTTCCCCTTCCGGACGGCTGCCGACGACGTAGCCGACCAGACGGTTGCTGCCCGAGTCGTCGACTAGGACGCTGACAGCGGCTTCGCGGACTGCAGAAAGCCTCTCCAACGCCATCCGGACCTCTTGCAGCTCGACCCGGTGCCCGCGGACCTTGACCTGGTCGTCCAGGCGCCCCAGGAAATCGACGCTGCCATCTGGAAGCCATCGCGCACGGTCGCCGCTGCGGTAAAGGCGCGCTCCGGGCCGGTGGCTGAACGGATCGGGCACGAAGAGGGCCGCTGTTTGAGAGGGGCGTCCCAGGTAGCCCCGCGCCAGCCCGCGCCCGCTGATGCACAGCTCGCCGGCCACTCCCAAGGGGGCCGGCTCAAGACCCCGGTTGAGGATTCGGACGTTGGCGTTGTCGATGGGGTGACCGATGGGCACCCTGGGTGCGGAGAGGGGACTTCGGCAGTCCCAGACCGTGCTGTCGATGGTGGCCTCGGTGGGGCCGTAGCGGTTGAGCAGGCGGACTTGGGGCATTTGCCGGCGCATCTCTTCCCGCAGTTCGGCGCGCATTGATTCAGCCCCGCAGGAAACGGCATTGAGGGCCGGGCAGTCGGTGAGCCCCTCCTGCAAAAGCACTTCCAAAAGGGAAGGCAGGGCCAGCATCGAGGTGACTTGCTCTTCCCGCAATAGCTGCAGCAGGTAGCGGATTTCCCTCTGCCCGTCGGGATGCACCAAGACAAGGGGAACGCCTTGGGCCAAGGCGGTGAACAGCTCGGTTGCCGAGGGATCGAAGCTGAGGGGGATGAGCTGCAGCACGCGGCTGCTTTCCGCCAGCGGGAAGCAACGGCCCAGCCAACCCAGGGTGTTGGCCAACCCGGACTGGGTCACTGCCACGCCCTTGGGCCTTCCCATCGAACCCGAGGTGTAGAGCAGGTAGGCCAGGTTTTCCGGCGCCAGGCGAGGCTGGATAGGCCGGCCGGCCGACTCCCGCCACGCCTGCTGCACAATCAGCCGCCTTCCCGAAAACGCGGCCAGCTTCTCCGCCAATTCCGGGCTGGTCACCAACAGGCCAGCCCCGGAATCCTGAAGCATGAACTGCAGGCGTTGTGACGGAAATCCGGGGTCGAGAGGCAGATAGGCGGCACCGGTCTTCAAGATCCCCAGCAGCGCCGCCACCATTTCAGGCGAGCGACGCAGGCAGATTCCCGCCAGCCGTTCGGCGGCTGCGCCCAGAGCGCTCAATCGGCGAGCCACCTGGTCGCTGCGGCGGCCCAGTTCTGCGTAGCTGAGGTGAACCGGCAGCAGAAGGCGCCCGGGCAGCTGGCCGGGCCCGCCTTCCGAGACGACGGCAACAGCCTCGGGAGAGGCTTCCCGCTGGGCGTCGCAAAGCTCGGGCAGCAGCAGCTGACCGTTTGCTTGACGAGTATCGTTCCATTCCCGGCCCAGTTGATGGCGTTCCGGCTTGGACAGCATGAGCGCTTGAGACACCCTCTGCTGCGGCTGGGCAAGAGCGTTTTCGAGGAGGATGCGGAAGTGTCGGGCCATCCGCATGACGGTGCTGCAGTCGAAAAGATCCCGGTCATAAAGGAACGCGCCGCCGATTCCCCGCTGGCCTTCCCAAAGCTGGACGTCGAGGTCAAAGCGCACCGTCCGAAAACCGGTCTTCAAAGGCTGGATGCGCAAGCCGGTCAGCCGCAATGGACGCAGGGAGGCGTTTTGCAGCGACAGCATGACCTGAAAGATGGGATTGCGGCTCAGGTCGCGCTCTGTCTGCAGATGCTCGACCAGCTTCTCGAAGGGCACGTCCTGGTGGCTGTAGGCTTCGAATGCTGTCTGACTCACCTGGCCCAGCAGCTGCAAAAAGCTCGGATCGCCCCTGAAGGTGCTGCGCATGGGCAGGGTATTGACAAAGAACCCGATCAGCCCCTCGGTCTCGGAATGCCTTCGATTGGCGATGGGCGATCCCACCACGATGTCGTCCTGTCCGCTCCAGCGATGCAGCAAGGCCTGGAAAGCGGCCAGGAGGGTCATGAAAAGCGTTGCCCCTTGACGGGAACTGAAGGAGGCCAAGGCAGGGGACAGATGGCGAGGAAGCTGCAAAGCAACCTGCCCGCAACGGTAGGCCCGAACTGCGGGGCGGGGCCGATCGATAGGCAGGTCGAGCGCAGCGCAGCCCTTCAGGTGCCGCTTCCAATAGCCCATCTGCTCTTCCAAGACCTCGCCTTGAAGCCATCCCTGCTGCCAGACAGCGAAGTCGGCGTATTGGATGGGGAGAGCAGGGAGACCGGAGACCGGAGACCGGAAACCGGCAGAAATCGGATCCCCACTCCCGACTCCCGACTCCCGACTCCTGACCCCAGCTTCGTAGAGCGCCGAGAGCTCTTGGAAGAAGATGCCCATCGACCAGCCGTCTGAGATGATGTGGTGCATGTTGACCAGCAGGCTGTGGTGTTGGGCGTCCAGGCGCAGCAAGGCGACTCGCAGCAGGGAGCCTTGGTCGAGGATGAACGGAAGTCTTGCCTGGGCTGCCGCCAAGCGCAGCTGTTCGGCCTCGCCTGCCGGTGCATCGAGCCCTGAGAGGTCGACGAGGGGGAGGGCAAATCCTGACGGGTCGGCAATCTGTTGGCGGGGACGGCCCGCCTGGGAGGGAAAGCAGGTGCGCAGCGACTCGTGACGGTTCACGATGAAGGCCAGGCTGGCTTCCAGGGCCGGCAGGTGCAAAGCCCCCTCCAGCCGCCAGGCCATGGGGATGTTGTAGAACGGGCTGCCCGAGATCAACCGGTCCAGGAACCAGAGCCGCTGCTGGGCGAAGGAGAGGGGCAAATCCCCCTCGCGTCTGCAGGGGCGGATGGCAGGGACGGCCTTTTGAGGCAGGGCTGTTTCGACGCGGCGGGCCAGGGCGGCCACCGTCCTCGCCTCGAACAAGCTCTGCAAAGGCAATTCGGCCCCGAATGCCTTGCGTATGCGCGAGGCGATGCGGGTGGCCAGCAGCGAGTGGCCCCCCAGCTCGAAGAAGTCGTCCTCGATGCCCAGCGCCTCGACACCCAGCACCTCTTGCC
>JANQFM010001046.1 GCA_028277865.1 Acidobacteriota bacterium | reverse complement strand
GGTGATGGCGACAGGAGTCTCGGAAAGTTGGCGTTCCAGCGAAAGGCGCAAAGCGATGGAACGGTCCAGGGCTTCAGCGTTGGTGCGGTGCTGCTGCTGCAGGCGGTCCAGGGTGCGCAAGTTGGTGTCGAGCTGCTCGGGCAGCTCATAGCGGTAGCGCTTCTTGAGCTGGGTCAAAGCCTCGTCCACCTGACGCAATCGTGCGGCCACTTTTTCCGCTTCGTCTTCGAAGAACTTGCTGGTTCCGTAGACCTGCTTTTCGCGGGTCTTGCTGTCGTATTCAATGAAAAGGGCGGCCAGGCGCCTGGTGATGGCCTGGGCCAGCTGGGGATCCTTGTGCTCGTAGTAAATCCTGAAGTGACTGATCTCCGAATGGCGGTCCATCTTTTCGAATTGGATATCGATCTGGCCTCTCAGGATCCTGAGCCTTTGCTGGTCGTTCAAGAAGCGCAGATCCGCCAACTGGCCTGCAAACTCGTTGTAGATGCTGATCAGGTTGGTGCGGCTGAGGATTGTCTCCCGGATGGCGTCCAGGCGTTGGTCGGACTCCAGGCTGATCAAATCGCGTACAAAGTCATCCGGGACATCGCGCGGCTCGATGAAAATCAAAGTGTCCGATATATAGATCGGAGGCAGGATGAGGGCCACGAAGCCCGTCAGCATGGTCAACAGGGTGAAGGGAACAATGACCCACCACTTACGCCGCGACAGGATGGCAGCCACATCCTTGGGGCTGCCCAGCTGCAGCTTTCTCATGCTCAAAACCTCCAAAGATTGGGAAGGCTGTAACGCATGGCGATGAAGACTCGATTTCGTTCCAGGTCGAATCCGGCATTGCCCTCCTGGTTGAGGAGACTCCCGCCCAGGCTGAAGAACCAGTGCTCTGAAATCGACCAACTGGCCGTGAGCCCGGCAGAGAATCCCTGGGTCGAAATAGGGTTGTCCACCTGCTGGCTGGTGTCGTAGGCCCGGGCTCTGGCATCCAGCGTCAGCCGACCCCAGACGCGCCGGTAGCGCAAGGTGAGCTGATGGGTGTCTGAAACCGATCCCGCACCGGTGCTGGCGCCGCTGCGGCGCTGATAGCTGATCGACACCATGTCTCGGTCGAGAGTCTTGGAGAGGGTGGCCTGCGCATTGTACCCCTCACCGTCTTGGCCGCCCTGCAAGGCGTCCACGAAAGACGGCCCGGCGCTCAGGCTGAGCGATAAGCGGGGTGAGAAATCATGGTTGAGCCCGATGTTGGCATCGAAGGTGCGGACGTTTTCAAAGTCCTTGAAATCGTAGTGAAAGGCCGAAACACCCAACCGCCAGCTGGTATTGGAGCTCAAGCGCCGATTGTAGCGGATGAAGCTCTGAATGCGGTTCTGGTCAGAAAGTTGGCCCTGAAAGGAAGGGGAATCCTCAAAGATTCGGAAGGAATACCCGCCGCCGAAGGTGAGGCTGGAATAGGTGTTGAGCGTGTAGTCAAAGGTCAAGACGGCCGTATTTGCAGTGCTGTCGCGTCGAACCGCCACGGTGTCGAATTCGAAAAAGAAGCCCTCAGCCGGATCGAAGCCGATGCCTCTGGCGACTGAGGCCGAGGAAAAGTCGGGGGATTTGCGGAAGGAGTCGAGCAGGCGCATGGAGAGCTTGCCCGTCAATTGGGACTGGAACTCCACCCCCAAGCTGTGCGATTCGTGACTGAGGTCCGAGCGCGAATCGAAGCGGTTGAATCCCAACGAGTAGGAGACTTGGAAGTGCGATTCGGGGCCGGTGGACAGCAGCGACAGGGAAGGGAAGAGGCTGTAGCCTATTGTGGTTCCCTGATCAGACAGGTTGAGGCTTCCCGAATCGGCGATGCTGGGGTTGCTGTCTGCGGCACTCAGAAAGTCGATTTTGCCGGCCACAGTCACCTTTCTTTCGGCGAGCGCCGAAGCGGTCCAGGCGAAGGCCACACAGATCGCGAGGATCAGTTTGAAACAACGGTTCATTGTGTTTCCTCCCTTTTCCCGTCTGGATCCAAGCTTACTGATCCAGACGGTTTCATTCAAGCCGACGCCTCTTCAGTCCAGGCAAGGCCGATGCCTTTTGGCGCTTCAGCCGCCTTTCCCAAGCCTCTCTGCACGGATCGTCACTTTTTTGAAGTTATGGACTACAGAGCCGTCAGAAAGTAACTGTCGCATTTGCTCATCTCTGACGACTCCTAAGCCCAAACCAAAAAACACTGATACAAGGATTTGAATGCGCCTGAAATGGCCGCCGAGTCGAATCGCTCAAAATCACACGCCCTTTCCTCGCTTGGTACTGGTTAGGAAAGATGCAGAAGCGCTCTTTGCGGCTTTGCGCGGAATCCCCGGACCCGACTATGGCACGACGACTACGTCGCCGGGGCGAAGGAGAATGTTTTGCGAAATGTCCTTTCCCTTGATCACCTCGCCGTAGTTGAAGCGCCTCACCACGTATTCGACTTGCCCCTCGGGAAGCTGGACGGACTGGACGACAGTGATCGCCGACTTGTCGGCGAATTCCTGAAACCCTCCCGCCAATGTCAAGGCCTGAAGCACGTTGATGGCTTGCGGCACTGTGAAGCCGCCCGGATTCTGGACCTTGCCCGTGACGTAGATCTTGTAGTGCTGGATGGCATCGACGATGACCGTCACGTTGGGCGATTCGATATATTCAGCCAAGCGGGCTTCGACGCGGGCTCTGAGTTCGCCCGGAGTGCTGCCAGCGGCCGGAAGGTCCTGCACCAGGGGCAGCGAAATCCGCCCGTCCGGCCGCACCAGCACCTTGCGGGAAAGATCGGGCTCTTTCCAGACGAAAATCTCCAGTACGTCATCGGGCTGGATGACATAAAGGGGCGGGCCGGCCGGCTGGGCAGCCTCCGGGCTATCCCCCCGCGCTTGCTGCCTCCCCAGAGGGTTGGCAGGCAAAGTCGCCATGGCCAGGGACAGGAGAAAAAGCAAAGCCGGAATCCGCCTGCATCGTGTCATTTCCTTACTCCGTGAAGCCCGCTTTCAGCCGGTGCCGCTTATTGTGCGTGACTCGATTTAATGGGGCGCTTGGAGGCCTCGATCAACTGATCCAGATCCTGCAGGTCAAACAGCAATCGGGCGCCCATCTTGACGCTGGGTATCTTGCGGCGCTCAGCCCAGGAGTACAATGTGCTTCGTTGTATCCCAAGATAATAGGCTGCCTCCTCAACTCCAAGCAATCTTTTTTGCACTGACATATCACCCAATCCTTCCACTGAAAGGGACACCGCAGTGTACCCTGAGTTCGACTCCTCGTTGATAGTGAATTCAACCGATGGTGCGGGGCAAGGTGTTGCGCGACCCCATAAGGAGTCGTCAGGAAATTAATGCCTGCCCGATAGATGAGCGAATGCGGCTGTTGATCCTTGACGGCCCCTCAGGCTTGCTTGCCGCCCTTCCGGGCTGAGCGCCGGTTTTGACTCACGATTGCCGGAACAGTCTTCAAGGCGATCTGCAAGTCCCTTTTCAGCGTGCGCTGCTTCAGGTAGGAAATGTCCATCCGTATCATCTGACGGAAGGTCGTTTCGTTCTTGCCGTTGACCTGCCAAAGGCCGGTCAGGCCGGGTAGCATGTCAAAGCGCCTGGTATGCCACAGCTCATACTGCTCCGCCTCGTAGGGGAGGCAGGGACGA
>JANQFM010000990.1 GCA_028277865.1 Acidobacteriota bacterium | reverse complement strand
CTGCAAGCCCTGCTCAGCGAATCCGACTGTTTGGTCTTGGCCATCAGCTAACGTCGCAGTCGGCAGTCGGCAATCGGCAGTCGCAATTGTGCGGGTTCGGCCTCCGCCTCAGATCCTGATTCCCAGCCGCTTGCTCTTGTTGTAGATGCTTTTTTCACTGATTCCCAGCCGACGGGCGGCTTCGGACTTGTTGCCTTTGCACAGCTCCAGGGTCTGGATGATGGCCTGCTTTTCGACTTCGGCAAGGGGCAGCCCAGCCAGCCCCCGGGCAGATGCGCCCAGGCGTGCTTCGCATCCGCTCACCTCGGCAGGCAGGTCCTTGCGGGTGATGCGGGACGTGCTGATGAAGGCGGTGACCCGTTCCAGGACATTCTCCAACTCCCGGACATTTCCGGGCCAATCGTAGTTGGTGAGGGATTCGACCGCTTCGGGATCGAGCTCAAACGGCGCAACCGACCGCCGTTGCGCCAGCTTGCCCAGAAGATAGGAGCACAGTTCCGGAATGTCCTCCTTGCGCTCGCGCAGAGGCGGAATGTGGATGGGCAGGACGTTGAGGCGGAAATAAAGATCCTCGCGGAATCGCTTTTCCAGGCACATTTTCTTGAGGTCTTGATGGGTGGCGGCGATCACCCGAACCTCAACGTGAATCGTCCGGGCGCCTCCGATGCGCTGGAAGCTGCGGTCCTGAAGGAAATTGAGCAGTTTGGGCTGCAAGTCCAGCGGCATGTCCCCGATCTCGTCCAGGAAGAGAGTTCCCCTTTGAGCCATTTCGACCCGTCCGGGACGCTTTTCGACCGCCCCCGTAAATGCGCCCTTTTCGTGCCCGAACAATTCGGCTTCGACCAGGTCGCGGGGCAAGGAGGTGCAGCTGACGGTGATGAAGGAGTGGTCGCGGCGGGGTCCGAGGCGGTGCAGCAATCGGGCCACCAGGCCCTTTCCAACGCCGCTTTCGCCGGTGATCAACACGCTGGAATCCAGATGGGCAATCTTGCGGATGGTCTCGACGATTTGGCGGGTGGACGGGGAGTCTCCCACGAAGGGGATGTGGGAAGCGGGGTAGCCCATGGCGGCCTTCAGTTGGCGGTTCTCCTGCTTGAGGTGGAAAGTTGAGGCGGCCCGGTAGACCAATTCGATCAGTTCGTCCAAGTTGACGGGCTTGGTCAGGTAGTCGAAGGCGCCGTTTTTCATGGCCTCCACAGCGTCCGCGATTTCGGAACTGGCGGTGATGATGATCGACTCGACGGCCGGATGGTTCTTGGCGATGTATTGCAGGCAGTGCATTCCGCCCCGGCCGGGCATCTTCAGGTCGAGCAAGGCCACCTGGATCAGGTCGGACACCTTTTGCATCGCCTCGTCGCTGTCCCGGGCGGTTAAGACGCGCAGTCCGGCCGATTCCAGGCGACGCTGCATGAGGCGCCGGATCACCGGATCATCGTCCGCAACCAAGACATTGACTGGCTCTTCCATGGAATATCCCCTGGCAGACATCCAATTCCTTTGGAATTCTACCGCTGTCCTATCGCATCGGCATCCCTGCGGACAGCCTTGATGCCTAATTGTATTGGCAATTGGATCATCATGTGTAATTCCATGCCGCCTGCCTTCAGCCGACAGGCTGGAAAAAACGAGGAAATGCAGAGAATGAAATTGGATATTCAGTTCTGCATGACCCAGTCGCTCGCACCACTTTTATAGCAAAAATCGTTAGATGGTTTCACATTGAAGCGAAAATATAGCAGTTCTCATGCAAGAGCGTAGTGCCGCAACAGATGATTCAGTGAACTCGGCTGCAATGGGAAGGGCGTTGGCGCTTCGAAGCTCCCGGGAGTCTGCTTACGGACTACAGCCTGCAGCCTCCGGAATTCCGGCCTGAGGCTCCGCCCAGGCTCAGTAGCGACGACCGCATTCCCATTTCCAGGCTGTTTCGAGGATGATCTCCAGGCTGGAATGGCGGGGCGCCCAACCAAGCAGCCTACGGACCTTTCCGGCAGCGCAAACCAATTGCGGCGGATCTCCGGCGCGGCGGGGGAAAACCTGGCTGGGGATTTTTCGGCCCGTGATTCGCGCCGCCCCATCGATGACTTGGCGAACGCTGTAGCCATCTCCCGTGCCTAGATTTAGGACCTGGCTCGGATTGCCTTCCGACAGCCATTTGTAGGCGGCCAGATGAGCCGAAGCCAGGTCAAGCACGTGAATGTAGTCGCGGATGCAGGTTCCATCAGGAGTCGGATAGTCATCGCCATAGATGGGCAGCTGACCCTCTTCTTGGCGGGCGACCTGCAGGATGCGGGGGATCAGGTGGGTTTCCGGTTGGTGGGACTCGCCGATCCGACCGTCGAGGCTGGCGCCGCAGGCGTTGAAATAGCGCAGCGAGACGAAGCGCATTCCGTAGGCCCGGTCGTAGTGGCGCAGCATGCGTTCGATGAAATACTTGGTTTCCCCGTAAGGGTTGACCGGGTCGAGAGGATGCTCCTCGTCGATCGGAATCCGGGTCGGGTCGCCGTAGACCGCACAGCTGGAGGAGAAGACCAGCTTGCGGACCTGATGCCTGCGCATGCAGCCCAGCAAAGCCAGCAGGTTGCCCAGGTTCTGTTCGTAATAAAGCTGGGGATCCTCCATCGACTCGCCCACGTAGCAGCGGCTGGCGTAATGCATGACAGCGTCGATGGAATGGGATGCGAATACCTGGTCGAGGGCTGTTTCGTCCGCCAAGTCCCCCTGGACGAACTTTCCCGAAAGCACCGCCTCGCGATGCCCCTCGCTCAGGTTGTCGAAGGTCAGCGGGTGCAGCCCCTGCCGACCCAGTTCGCGGACAGCGTGGCTTCCGACGTACCCGGCGCCGCCCGTGACGAGAATTGTGGCCATAGCGAGTTTGTTTTTCGCCAAGAAGCAAAGAGCGCTGTTCCAATCAGACTTTTGGCGTTCTTTGCGCCTTGGCGCGAAACCCTCTCATTCCTTTTCGCGCAGCTTCTGCTCCAACAGCTCGCGTGCGATGTCCATGAAGTCCCGTTCAGTGACCACTCCCAGCAGACGGCCCTTGCGGACCACCGGCAAGCAGCCGATCTGGTGCTTCTCCATGACCGCCATTGCTTCAACGGTGGACGTCTCAGGCGGGACGGTGATGGGCTTGTCCTTCATGATCCGGGTCACCGGTATGGTCTGGTCTTCGCTGCGGGAAAGGTGGTCTCCAAAGTACTTGAGAAGGGAGCGGTAGGAAATCAGTCCCACCAGACGGTGCTCGTTGTCTTCGACCGGAATGTGGCGGATGCGCTCCCAGTTCATCATGTTGGCCACCAAGTCGATGGTGTCCTCTTTGCTCACCGTATAAAGATCGGTGGTCATGAACTGCTCGACGCGCATGTAGTTCGGCTTCCATCCGCCCGCCTCCTCCAGCCGGGCCGGTTCCCATTCGGATACCGGAAGACCCTCTTTTTGACGGTTCACCGAAGCTGCCGTCAGTGCGGCCAGGCGTTCGCCCCGCACTCCCTTGCCCTTCATGTGGACCAGGGAATCCAGCAGCCACTGCGATCCGGTCTGGCACGATTCGACACGGGCCTGCAGCACTCCCAGGTAGCGGTCGACTTCCGCAGGGTCGATGTTGCGGTGCAGCAGCCCCTGGCGCGCCATGGGGATCAGCTGCTCGCAAATCAGTTTTTGGGCCGGGTGGATCTTTCCGTCCAGCCAGGTAAATTGCGCGCCCAGGCCCGACCGGGCAGCGGTCAGGAAATTGTTGGCCACTTCGGAGAAGTCGACCAGCTTGGAGACGTCCTTGTATTCGGATGAAAAGCTGATCATCATCCCGAAGTAGAAGGCTGCGTTGGCCACGGCGTCCAGGACCGACGGCCCGGCCGGGATGACCCGGTTTTCAATGCGCAGGTGGGCCTTGCCGTCAGTGACTCCGTAGCAAGGCCGGTTCCAACGGTAAATGGTCCCGTTGTGCAGGCAAAGAGCATTCAGCTTGGGCGGCTGCCCTTGGGAGATGATCTCGAAAGGATCTTCGTTGCACTCGCCTGCCAGCAGCACTTTGTAACGGGCGATATCCTCGCGAAAAATCTCCAAAACCGATTCCCGGATCCACCTTTCTCCAAAATGGACACGCGCACGGGCTTCCCGCAGATGGGAGGTCACCTGACGGGTGTCGATCGACTGCTGAAAGAGAGCGATGCGCGTTTCGCGCCAGAGCCGCTTGCCGAACAGGATCGGCGAATTGGTCGAGGCGGCCAGCAGGGGCGCGGTGACCAATTGGGCGATGTTGTAAAGATGAGCGAATTCACTGGGGCTCACCTGGAAGTGGACCTGGAAGCTGGTGTTGCACGATTCCAGCATGACGCTGTCGTGGCGGACGATCAGGTCGTCGGCCCCGACAATGCGGAATTCGTAGTCGGTGCCTTTGAGCTGCTTGAGCGCTTCGTTCAATGCGCGGTAGCGGGGCTGCGGGCTCATGTTGGCCAAGTCCAGGTCGGACTTGGCCAAAGTCGGCAGGATCCCCGTCAGGACCACCTCGACTTCCTGTCGGGCAGCGGCTTCACGAAGCAGCTGCAAATGACCGATGAGCTGCTTTTCCAGCCGGCTGAGGCAGTCGCTGCTGAAATCCAGGGGAGGCAGGTTGAATTCCAGATTGAATCGGGCCAACTCGGTGGTGAAGTCCGGATGGCTCAGATCTTGCAGAACCTCCATGGCCTTGGGGGCCGGGTGCCAGGTCTTGTTGACCAGAAAAACTTCCTGCTCGGCCCCGATGCGGCGGATGCCGGTCTCGATCATGCCCTGATCCAACATCATCTCCAGGGCACGCACGTCGTCGAGCAGGCATTTGGTGAAGCGTCGGCGCTCTTCGGTGCCGGTGGCCTCGCCGGCTGTCAAATCCCCCATCCGAAACCTCCCTTTGTGAGGGATAAGATAGCAAATACAGCGGGTATTTTGAATGCCTCCGATTCAATCCCAGCAAAATCTTGCCGAGGGCTGTCGGTGGGCAAATTCAATTTTCGGCGCTGGAGTACCTCAATTCTCCTCTGATGATGGTGTACACCTTGGACGAAACTCCTGAGTGCGAACTGCACGCAGGAGGTGGCCGCCACAGTCCAGCGTGGACGCTGCAATCCACCGCCCGAGCTGTCCAGCACAAGCCGGCGGATCGGCTCATCGCCCGAGGTCTTCATCGATCCTTCGTTGGTCTGCGAGCGCCTGAAGCAAATCAGCTGTTACGCAAAGCCCCACAGGCTCGTTGGCAATGAATGGATTCAATCAATTCACTGATTTGCTTTTGTGTTAGCATCAAATGACGACCATGGTGACAAGTCCATTCGGGAAGGACATGAGAAATGGTGCGCAGCGCTTTTCACCCGCCAAGTGCTGCGTGTCACCCCGCCGCCGCTTCCTTTTGCGGCTGGGCCTGGCTTTGCTGTTGCTTGCATCCTGCCAAGGCCCTGAATCGGGGAGTAAGCCAGGCTCCGTTGACGGCTCCAGCACCAGCACAGCCGCACAGTCGTCGGGCAGCCAGATTCTGATCGACCTGCTGGAAGGCTTGCAGACCGGCAACTTCACCTTCCCAGCCCCGGTCGAGGCTGTCCTTTCGGGAGAGCAGGCTTTGCCGAAAGACGACCCCAACTGGCCCACCCTGACTTATCTGGCGGGCGAGGTGCAGCGACAGAAGGGCGAGACCGAACAGGCTCTGGCCACCTTCCGGGATCTGGCTACCTGGGCGGTCTCCAATGACCCCGGCGGCCCCTACAACGACACCTGGGGAGGAAGCGGGCTGGCCGCTCTCGGCCTGTGGCGGTGGCTGCAGATTCTGGACCGGCACGGACCCATCGAATCGGATCATGTCGATCAAGTCCTCAAAACCGCCTCTCAGCTGCAGCAGACCCGGCTTTACTCGGGGATGGTCCGAAGTGGGCTGCTGGGTGCATTGCCCCTGCTGGAAGAAGACGTGGCCAGACGGCTGGCGCACGTCGCCTGGAAAAGCAATCGCCCGGAAGCGACATTTCTTTTT
>JANQFM010000985.1 GCA_028277865.1 Acidobacteriota bacterium | reverse complement strand
GTATGCGCGAGGCGATGCGGGTGGCCAGCAGCGAGTGGCCCCCCAGCTCGAAGAAGTCGTCCTCGATGCCCAGCGCCTCGACACCCAGCACCTCTTGCCTGGCGCCCGGGCAGGTCGAGCTGCTGCAAAACGCCGCCAATTCCGCCGGCGTGCTGCTGGGCGAGTGCGAGCGGATCGCGCCTGTCGAATTCGACCCCGCCGCCGATCCGGAGCAGACCGTGCGGATGTTCAAAGACATGGTCTCGGAGGCCCTGCCTTGCCCTCCCTTGCACCGGATCTTCTTGGGCGGCTGGCTGCTGACCTTCTTCTTCCTGCGCTCGATTCTGCAGCGCGCCATCCTCAAGCTTTCGGGCCGGCCGGCCTCGGGGAAGAGCAGTGCGTTGCGGCTGTTGTCGTACTTCGTCTACAGCGACGACTACACCGAGAAGGCCACGCTTGCCTCCTACTACAGCGGGGCCGGCACCGACCCTCTGCTGCTGGTGGACAACCTGGAGACGGCCAACATGACCCAGGAGATGCGCGACTTCCTGCTCCACGTCTCGACCTCGGTGCAGCGTTCCAAGATGGCCCAGGGCGCCGATTCGAAGCGGGTCCGGTCCCTGTCGCAGGCCTTGGTGGCCCTGCGCGCTGTCGAGCCGCTGACAACCAACGAGCTGATCTCGCGTGTCTTCGAGGTGCCCTTTGCCTTGGAGCATCAGCAGCCCGAATTCATGGAATCCGATTTGCAGCACGCCTTGGTCGCTCAGCGCAGCCGAATCCTGTCGGGCCTCTTCAAGCTCATCGCCGAGCAGGTCATGCCCGACCTGCAGCAGCGCCGCCGGCAGATGCTGGGACACCTGCAAGAGACCTATGGATCGCATCCCAAGTACCGTGTCAACGCTTTCCTTGCCTTGATCCTCGTCCTGCTCAAGCCGCTGATTCGGATCTGGGAGCCCGAGGCGAACGCTGGCCAACGCATCGAAGAGCTGGCTGAGGAATGGATTCAATACCAGGCCGCTGCCGCCGTGGCCGGCGAAAAGGGCACCAGCGACTCGGTTCAATTCCTGGAGATGCTGGCCCAACAGATCGAGCTGCGCAACCCGAATGAGTTCAAGAGCGAGTTCGGATTCTTGCCCGAGAAGATCCACGACAAGAAGGGCAAGCTGGTCGGCGCCACCTTCAAGATCAAGACGATGGAGCTGTTGAGCGCCTTCCAAAGCCTGGCCAAGCTGAAGCGCATCCACCTGCCTTTCACCGGCCCCCAGCAGCTTGGAGTACGCCTGTCCATCGAAGACGAGATCCTGAAAGGGGCCGGCTGGACGCGGGGAGACATGAAGTACGCGCATGGAGACAGGCGCTATCGGTTTACGAAGGTTTTTGAGTGAGAGGAGGCTGTAAGACTGTAAGACTGAAAGGCTGTGAGGGATCCAGAGATTTCTGATCCCCCTTTCAGTCTCTCAGCCTCACAGTCTCACAGCCTTCTGGAGGATTCCATGCCCAGCAAGCTGCTCACAGCCAGCGAAGTCGCCGAGATCTTCAAGGTCAAGCCGGTGACCAATCTACGCCTGGGTGAAGCAGAGGAAATTGCCACATGTCGTCCTGTCGGCGGGTCCGCGCAAGGAGTGCATACGTTTCCGTCCGGAGACCATCGAGCGCTTCGTGGAGGAAAGGGAGCGGCAGGCCAAAGGCTGGACGGAGTGGGATCGGCGGTGAATGGCGTGTCATACGAGACCCCATTGCTCCCGTTCAAAGGCTGGCGTCTCTCCAGTATTCCAAGTGTATTTCTCGAAAAACTCTTTCTGGCCTTCTGGGGTCAGACTTTCGACGGCCTCGACGTCCACGTTGAGGCACAGGATGCCGACTAGCCCATAACATTCGTCAAAGATTGGCGTTGTGGTTGCTTTGACTTTCTTTGTTCGGGAAAACTGCTTGAAATAGGCAATCTTGCTGTCGCCTTCCATAGCGGCCATGAGCTGCCGACCCTGGTTTCGAACATAGTGGACCACGAATCTGGTGGAAGGATCGCCAACCCTTCTACCTGAGACGCTTTCCGAGTTCTCAGCGGCTATGATTGATCGGATCGGATTCCTAACGTCGTGGAGCAGTATCTCGAAATAAATACCTCTCAGAGACTGCCCGACGTCCCTCACAATTCGCTCATAATTGCGAAAAATCCTCTCCCTTTCCTCGGGTAAATCTTCGATGAAACGTCGCAACCCGTATTTGAGGATCAGCGCTTCGTATTGATCTTTATGTGTGCTCAGTACAGCGTCGGGTTCGTGATTGAGAAGATTCTCCCGAAGATAAACCAAGTCCATGGCAGCCAGCCGGTCAAAGTTGGTGTCATCGAGAAGATGTTCAATCGCCTCGGCAAAAATCTGGCGATTGAGGCTGGGCCGGTTGGTGCCCGATTCCAGGTTGATCGGATAGTAACCCGCATGTTGAAAAAG
The DNA here is from genome assembly GCA_028277865.1 of Acidobacteriota bacterium. GTDB lineage: Bacteria > Acidobacteriota > UBA6911 > RPQK01 > DATIPO01 > JANQFM01. Next base: position 3,198 of record JANQFM010000985.1, on the reverse strand, counting down.
CCTCTTGCCTTCAATCTTTGTCGGCTTCCAGTTGCACTCGGAACGTCTCAGCAATTTCTTTACCGCTCTTGCAACCTCCATTGTTGTTCTGGTCCAGACATTTCCGGTGAACTGCGGTGGAAGAGCAGTTGGCTGCAATTTGCAGTCTGCAATGTAGATTACAACCCCTTTCCCGACGCCCCAAAAGGCACCCAATTCAGCGAGGCACCATTTGGACTCTACAGAATTCCTTGTGGCCAGAAATACGCACGCGTCGCAATGTTGAATCATTTCGCGCAGTTGATCAGCGAGAGGTGCCCCGCCTGTCGGACTCGCGCCTTTTGGCCCAAGTCCTTCCAGCTTCAGTACATGAGCAAGAGTGTCGTATTCCTTAGAATCTTTTGTTGAGTAACTGATAAAAACTGGCATGTCTCAAGTCCTCCGTGAACTGATCAGGAAGCGAAGCAGAATCTCCTCGTTCGACTCGGGAGGCGACTCACCGCTTTCCCATGAGATTACTGTACAATAACGTGGGATAGCCATGAAACGAGATTCGTTGCTATGAACCTTGCAAAACGTCTAGCTAGAGCGCCTGGGGACGGAAAGCGCTTTTACCGTTTCGAGCGAGACCACTGCTTTTCAGGCACAAGGTCAACAAGTCTACCCTTTTCACCTCGGTGATATCGACCTAAGGACTCCCCAGAACATAACCGAATCGGCGGTGCGCGCCGTAAAGCAAGGCAAGGCAAGAACGGTTACTGCCCGGCGGAGGGCATCCCGGAGCTCAGGCAGGCATTGGCGGATGAAATCAACCGCAGCCGCGGCACCGCTTACGGACGCGAAAATGTGGCAATCCAGCCTGGAGGCAAACCTGTTATCGCTAAGCTTGTTTGGGCGATTGTCAACCCTGGGGAGCAAGTGCTCTACCCTAACCCAGGCTATCCCATTTATGAATCCCAGATCGAGTTCAACGGCGGTGAGGCACTTGCCTACACCTACCGGGAGGGACCGTCCAACTTCGAAGTCGACCTTAGCCAGATCGAGAGATTGATCTCCAACAGAACCCGCTTGATCATTTACGACGACCTGCAGAACCCCACCGCCGCTGAGTCTTCTCGCCTGGAAATGGAGCGTATCGCTGACCTCGCCAAACAGAACAACCTTTTGTTACTCTCTGACGAAGCCTATTTCGACATCCGCTTCGCCGGAAGTTCACAGTCAATAGCTGCCTTGCCCGGCATGGCTGAACGCACTGTAATCCTGTACACCTTCTCGAAAAAATATGCCATGACAGGATGGCGGCTGGGCGCGGCCATCGGGCCTCCAGAGATCATTCAAGCCGTCAGCCGACTCAACGTGAATTTGGAGTCATGCACCAACCACTTCGTTCAATGGGCGGGCGTTGAGGCGCTCACCGGCGACCAGTCGGGTGCCAGGCAAATTCTCGCAACTCTCAGAGAGCGCCGAGACAAGGCGGTTGAACTCATGAAGTCCATATCGGGCGTTCGCTGCTTCAAGACCGACGCCATCTTCTATCTGTTTCCGAACTTTACCTAGGCCATGAAGCGGATGAGAATGTCCTATGAAGAATTTCGCAAGGCTGCGCTCCTGGAGACCGGTGTTTCCTTCTGCACCCGCCTGCACTTTGGCCGTCCGCTTAGCGGGGAGACGCAAAAATACCTGCGCTTCGCTTACTCTGGTCTCGATACAGGCAAGATCGAAGAGGGGCTGACCAAGCTGAAGGCCTTCATCGAGGGCTGACCCACAACCGCGGTCGCTCTCAGTTTGGGGTCAGACGCCAATGCTTCCCAAGAGCAAATCGGCGGACTAGAATTGCACCATCATGGCTCTTTACTTCAAAAAAGACCGCAACGGACGGAAGGTTTGGTACATCGACTACTACTTCGTGGACCCCCGCAGCGGAGCCCGTCGGCGCCGGCGCGAGCGGGTGGGATACTCTAAGGCCGAAGCCCAGTCCGCCCTGGAGTCGCGCCGCACCGACGTCCGCCGCAAGAAGTTTGACGGCATCCTTCCCGAACGCGAAACCGCAAGCATGACCCTGGCCGAGCTGCGCGACCGTTACCTGCGCCACTCTAAGACCAAGAAGACCCGCCAGACCGCCGAGCGGGAACGCGGCATCTTGGACGATCACCTGCTCCCCGAATTCGGCAGCCTGCGCTTGGACCAGATCACTCCCGGCGCCGTCGAGGAGTTCCGCGACAAGCGCAGCGAGGCCAAACGGGCGGCGGCCACCATCAACAAAGAGGTGCAGCTGCTCAAGTACATCCTCACCAAGTCGGTGGAGTGGGGGCTGGTGCAGGTCAACCTGATCCGGGACGTTAAGCCTTTGAAGGTGCCTCCGGGGCGGGTGCGCTATCTGGAGCAGAGCCAGGTCCCCCACCTGCTGCGCGCTTGCCCCAAATGGCTGCGTCCTATCGTGGTCATCTCGATGAATACCGGAATGCGCCGCAGCGAGATCCTGCGCCTGCGCCGCCAGGACGTCGACCTGAGCAACCGCCTCATCATCCTGGAGCGGACCAAGAACAACGACCGCAAGATCGTCCCCATGAATCAGACGGTCTACGAGATCTTCCGCAACCTGCCTCCGCGCCTGGATTCACCCTACTGTTTCGCCGAACCGGACGGCCAGCCCAACAACGGGCCGAGGGTGACGATCGCCTTTCGAAGGGCCGTCAAGCGTGCAGGGTTGGAGAACTTCCGGCTGCATGATCTGAGGCATCACTTCGCGTCCTGGCTGGCCATGTCAGGGCATGGGCTGAGGACGATCCAAGAGCTACTGGGGCACCGGGATCCGAAGATGAGCATGCGGTACTCGCATCTGTCCAGCGAGTACTTGAAGCAGGCGGTGGAGGATTTGGACCGCTTGCAGGGTTCGGCGGGGGAGTAAGGTCACTTGTCGGCCAGCTGTCCGGCCCAGGAACGCTTTTGCTCCAGGTAGAGATGGCTCGACGATACTGGCAGTCCTTAGGTGGTCCTCGGCGATCTGGATGTACTCCTGGCGCTTTTGCTGCCAGGTAGTGTCGTTGAGGGCGGTGATGAATCCTCGTTCGTCCATTGAGGTGCCGGTGGCGACTTCGGTCAACAGTGGCAACGTCTCGATGGGGAAATCCAGGTCGGTTCCCGGCTTCCCGGCAGAAGCAGCGGGATGACACGGAACTCTTCCTGCGTCACGCGCCGGTTGATGGCTGCCCGCATCTC
>JANQFM010000963.1 GCA_028277865.1 Acidobacteriota bacterium | reverse complement strand
CGCTGCCCTCGCCGATGCGCCCCAGCCCTTCTGCGCCGTAGCGGCGAAAGTCGGAACGGGGGTCTTGCAGCGAATTGATGAACAGTCCCTGGCTGCCGGGATCCCCGATGTGAGCCAAAGCCTCCAGGGCCCGTTTTTGCAGGTCGTCCTTGCCGGAGACCGGTACGACCTTGAAGACTTTGCGCCGTTCTTGAACGTCCAAAAAGCCCGTCAAATCCGGGACTGCTTCCCGGACGCGAAGACGCCCCAGGGCGAAGATGGCCTCATCGCGGACCTTTTTGTTGCCCGATTCCAGCAGCGGAATGAGAGAGCTGCCCACGGAAGGCTCGCCGATCTTGTAGGCGGCCCGGATCAACTCCACCTGAACGTCGTGCTTTCTCTCCTGCGTCAAGGCCTGTTGAATGGACGGCAAGGCCGCTCGGGCGCGCAGGATCCCAAGAGCCAAGGCCGCTTTGGCCCGGATGCTGGTGTCATTGTCTTTCAAAAGCTGCTGCAGGGCGTCGACTGCATCTGAGCTGACGGGGACGTAGGATTCGACAATCCGCGAGTCGAAGTCGTCGGCCAGGGGGTTGATGACATTGACGGCTTCGGTGACACCTTCTATAAACCCTTCCTGGTCGCTGATGTAGATTTCGATCAAGCCCTCGACGGCCTTTTCCTGGATGTTGCGCTTGGAATCGGAGGTCAGCCTGATATAGGCCCGCAGGGCACGGCTGTCGTTGATTCTGACCAGAGCCCGCACCGCTTCATAGCGCACCCCGTCATTGCGGTCGCCGGTGGCATCGATCAGTGCCGGGACGGCGGAACGGACCTTGTTTTCACCCAATGCCCGGGCAGCCGCCTTGCGCCGGTCGGCATCCGGATGCTGCAGGTCGTAGGTCAGCCCCTCGACGCTGACCTGACGGGATTCCTGCCCTGCCGGCAAAGCGGAAGCCCCCACCAAGAATGTCAAGCTGAGCGATAGCAGCCGAATGCCTGTCCGTCGAAAAAGATGCATATTGAATTCGCCTTTCCCTTACAGCGTTTCAGGTCTTCACTCGGCTGATACGATAGCAAAACTTGCTGACTTGAAGCGGGGGGAGGGGTTCACGCAGAGGCGCGGAGGCGCGGAGAGGCTGATGAGGAAGAAATGGGATCTTCTCCTCTTCTTTCTCTCTGCGCCTCTGCGCCTCTGCGTGAAAACTCGGGATCAGTACTGGGGCACCGAGGGATCGATTTGTTCGGACCAGGCCAGGATCCCGCCTGCCAGGTTCCTCACCTGCGGGAAACCCTTCTCCATGAGCAGCTCGACGGCCTGGGCGCTGCGAGCGCCCGACTTGCAGTGCACCACGATGTCTTTGGCAGAGTCCAGTTCGCCCAGGCGACCCTCCAGTTCACCCAGAGGGATGAGCAGCGAGCCTTCGATGCGGCAGATGTCGAACTCGTCGGGATTGCGCACGTCCAACAAAAAGACGTCCTTGCCCTGGTCGCGTTCGGCCTTGTAGTCCAGCACGCTCACTTCGGGGATCTCGGGTTCGGTCGCCGTCGAGATTCCGCAAAAGCCTTCGTAGTCGATTAGTTCGGTGACGGTTGGATGGTCGCCGCACACCGGGCAGTCGGGGTTGCGCCGCAGCTTCAGTTCCCTGAAGTGCATACCCAGGGCGTCCACCAGCAGCAGGCGCCCCACCAGCGGATCGCCCTGCCCCAGGATCAGCTTGATGGCTTCGGTGGCCTGGATCAGCCCCACCAGTCCGGGCAGGATCCCCAGTACGCCGCCTTCGGCGCAGGAGGGTACCAGCCCCGGAGGAGGCGGTTCGGGATACAGGCAGCGGTAGCAGGGGCCGTCTGAGGCGCCGAAGACCGAAGCCTGGCCTTCGAAGCGGAAGATGCTGCCGTACACGTTGGGCTTGCCGGTCAGCACACAAGCGTCGTTGACCAGGTATCGGGTGGGGAAGTTGTCCGTACCGTCGGCGATCAAGTCGTATTCGGCAAACAGCTCCAAGGCATTGTCGGACGTGAGGCGCGTTTGGTAGCTGTCGATTTGCACCTCGGGATTGATGGCCGACAGAGTGTCGCGGGCCGATTCCAGCTTGGGGCGCCCCACGTCCGGCGTACCGTGGATGACCTGTCTTTGCAGATTGCTGAAATCGACCACGTCGAAGTCGACCATGCCGATGCGCCCCACTCCGGCTGCGGCCAGATAGAGGCTGAGCGGAGAGCCCAGCCCTCCTGCCCCGATGCACAGCACCTGGGCCTGCTTGAGCTTTTTCTGGCCTTCCATGCCCACCTCGGGCATGATCAGGTGACGGCTGTAGCGCTGAATCTCGGCCGGGCTCAACTCCACGCCCGCCTTTTCGGCAGTGGCTGCGCCTCCGGCGATGGAGGGCACGATGCTGATTACGTCTCCATCGCCGACGGGAGTTTCGTTTCCGCTCAGGTGACGGATGTCCTCGTCATTGACGTAGATGTTGACAAAATTCCTCAGCCCCCCGTCTTCCTGAAAGAGGTGCTTTTGCAGGGCCGGGTGCTGTTCGGTCAATTGGCCCAGCAGCTCGCCGATGGTCGAGCCGGCAAGCTGAAGGGCTTCCCGGTTTCCGGCATAGGGCCTCAAGGGCGTCGGGATCAAGACTTTGGTGCTCATCGGTCTCATATAACTCCTTGTTTAAGCCTGCGCGCAACTTCTTCGATTTCCACCTCTTCGGAGTCGAACCCTGAACGGTCGTCTTTCAGGACCCAGCTCAAAAACTCCCTCGACTCCTCTTTATCAACAGAAACAATGGCATAAGAATACCAGGGCCAGGCATGATGGCGGTCGAACTCCGACGGAATGGCCGGGCAGTCCGGGTGGCTGTGGAAAAAGCCCAGGATCTCCAGGCGCCGGCCCTTCAGATCGGCATCCGTGCGGCGGTGAAAGTCGGGCGAGATCAGGTAGCGGTTGCGGGGGCTGTCGCTGCGTTGATTGACAGCCGGGATCACTTCCACAACCTCCTTGCGCCCGTTGCAGATTCGCCCCCCCAAGATGCCGCAGCACTCGTGAGGATGGCTGTCCTCGGCAATCTTCCGAATCCGGGCCAACTGTTCGGCCTGGATGCAAAGTGTCGATTCGGATCGGCTCATATCTGCAAAGACTCTCTTTTCGTGAGCGGCGTTTCAGAGGGGGTTCACGCAGAGGCGCAGAGACGTGGAGAGGCAGACGAGAAGAGGAGAGACGATCTTCAAAACATTCTCTAATCTCACGTCACGCTTTTTCTCTTCTTCCTCTTCTGCGTCTCTGCGTCTCTGCGTGAAAATCCCCTAATCTTCCTCCCAAAACGACTCCGACAGGTAGCGGTCGCCGCCATCGGGGAGGATCACCACGATGGACCCTTCCTCGATTCCTTCCGCCACCTGCAGGGCCGCCGCCAGCGCCGCTCCAGAAGACGTCCCCACGAAGAGGCCTTCTTCGCGGGCCAGCCTGCGTGCTGTCCGCTGGGCGGTTTCCGTGCTGATCAAGAATTCCTCGTCCACCAAAGAAGTATCGTAAAAGCCGGGAGTCATCGAGGTTTCGAAGTGCTTGATCCCTTCCAGGCCATGGAAGGGCGAATCGGGATGAAAGGTGATGGCGCGGATGGCCGGGTCGAATTCCTTGAGCCTGCGGGCCGTTCCCACAAAGGTGCCGCTGGTGCCCCGTCCGGCCACGAAGTGGGTGATGTCTCCCTGCATGTCGTAGAAGATCTCGCTGGCCGTGGTGCGATAGTGGGCCTTCCAGTTGGCGTCGTTGTTGTACTGATCGGGATAGAAATAGTGCTGAGTGTCCGACTCGTAAATCTCCCGCACCCGGTTGACAGCCCCGTCGGAGCCCTCCAGCGGGTCGGTCAGCACCAAGTCGGCGCCGTAGGCTCTCAGGATCCGCTTGCGTTCCTCAGAGGCGTTGGACGGCATGACCAGCCGCACCTGGTAGCCTCGGGACGCTCCGATCATGGCGTAGGAGATGCCGGTATTGCCGCTGGTGGCGTCGATGATGGTCTTGCCGGGATCCAGCAGCCCGTCTTTTTCGCCCTGCCGGATCATGCTCCAAGCCGCCCGGTCCTTGACCGAACCGCCGGGGTTGAACCACTCCAACTTGGCGAAAATCCGGCTGCCCGCAGCCTGGTGCAGCCTTTTCAGCTCCACCATGGGAGTGTTCCCGATGCGGTCCGTCAGGCCGTCTCTGGCCGCCGTCGGCCTGGGTTGCGTAATCGTTCCCATCACATCCTTCTTTCGCTCGCCCTCATGAAGGCGGTGCCCGCCCACTGGGGCGCAATCTGCCCGAGGCAAAAAAAAGCCCGCAGGAAGCAACCTGCAGGAGTTGGTCATTGAGTAGGGATCAGTGCTTGTGATCCGCTCTCCTCAGGCGCAGTCCTTCACCGCATTGTGGCTGTTACAACAGCAACAGGACAGGAAGGTGCTGAGGGGCGTGGGCAATGCCTGGAAGGCCATCCGGAATCGCTTCGAGATTCCAATTCTCAAAGGCGGCATTGCGTTCATAAAGATCATTTTCAAGATTTCGCCTCGCCTTGTCAACAAGGACGATGCAAAGCGAGGAGAGGTTCCCGGGATTTCACGGCAGGGGAGGTTGGCAGTTGTCAGTTGGCAGTTGTCAGTTGGCAGTTGTCAGTTGGCAGTTGGCAGCGAGAAAGTAGTACATTCTGCAGACCTTGGACCTTGGACCTTGGACCTTGGACCTTGGACCTTGGACCTTGGACCTTGGACCTTGGACCTTGGACCTTGGACCTTGGAC
>JANQFM010000961.1 GCA_028277865.1 Acidobacteriota bacterium | reverse complement strand
GGTTTAGGGAGGCGGATCGCTTCTTGACAGCTTTGTGAACTTCTTGCGGGCCTAGGCGGCCCAAGAAGGATCGGAGCGCTCGGCTCTGGGTTGATCATCCCCGTGCAAGTTGGCCGTCCACCAGTCGCCGGATGCCGAGTGGATTGCCGTCCTGCAATTCAGGCGGAAGAGAGGAAGAAGGGAAGTCCTGATAGCAAACGGGACGGCAGAAGCGGGCGATTGCCCTGCTTCCGACCGATGTCGAACGGCCGTCCGATGTGGCGGGATAGGGGCCTGAGTGGACCATGGCGGGGCAGACCTCGACTCCGGTGGGGAAGCCGTTGAAAATCAGCCGCCCAACCTTTCTCTCCAGGATTTGCACCAGGTCACTGCACTCCTTTAAATCCTCCTCCGTACCGTGCAAAGTAGCGGTCAACTGGCCTTCCATCGCGGAGGCGATCTTCAGCATCTCATTCCGATCCCCGGTTTGGACGAGCAAAGTGGAGGGGCCGAAAACCTCGTCCGCCAGGCTGGAATCCTTGAGGAAAGCAGCCGCCTCGGCTCTGAAAAGCGCAGCGCCGGCCTGGCATGCGGGATCTTCGAGGTCGGACGCGCTTTGGGCCAGCAATTCAAGGCTCTGGTTGCGGCTGCGTCCCTGGACGCCCCGGCGGTAGGCTTGGTGGATGCCTTGATGGAGCATGGTCGCAGCAGGCGCGGCACCCATTTGGCCTGCCAGCTGGCGGGCGAATTCGTCCCCCAGCGGCCCCTTGTTCAAAACCACCAAGCCGGGTTTGGTGCAAAACTGTCCGACGCCCAGCGTCACAGAGCCGTAAAGGCCTTGGGCGATCTGATCGGTTCGTCGACTGAGCGCGCCGGGAAGCAAAAAGATCGGATTGATGCTGCTCATCTCGGCAAAAACGGGGATCGGCTCTGGGCGCGAAGCAGCAAGGTCCATCAGGGCCCGTCCCCCTTTGCGCGAGCCGGTAAAGCCCACGGCACGGATATGCGGATGACTCACCAATTTCCGGCCCACGCGCAAGCCGGACCCGAAGAGCAGCGAAAAGACGCCTTCTGCCAGCCCGCATTCTTCAGCAGCCTGCCGGATGGCGGTGCCTGCCAGCTCCGCAGTTCCCGGATGGGCAAAGTGGGCGTTGACAACCACGGGGTTTCCCGCCGCCAAGGCTGAGGCGGTATCGCCTCCGGCTACCGAGAAGGCGATGGGGAAGTTGCTGGCGCAAAAGACGGCCACCGGCCCCAAGGGCCGCATCATGGATCGGACGTCCGGTTTGGGCAGCGGAGTCCGATCGGGGTCGGCACGGTCGATGCGGGCATCCACCCAGGATCCCTCCTCGACCAGTTCGGCGAAAAGGCGCAGCTGTCCGCAGGTGCGCCCCGTTTCCATTTGAATGCGGCCATCGGGGAGCCCGGTCTCCTGGCAGCCCCGTTCGGCCAAGTCGTCTGCCCGCCCCTCCAGATTGGCTGCGATTGCACGCAGGAAATCGGCTTTTTGACGACCCGAAGCGCGGCTGTAGCTGCCGTAGGCCCGACGGGCCAGTTCAACCGCCCGACCGACCTCTTCGTCACTGGCGGAGGAATAGGCGGGCCCAAGCTTCAGTCCAGTGGACGGATCGACCCCTTGAAGGGTCTCTTGCTGCTCAGCTCCGCGCTGGTATCCAATAATTGAACGGCCGATCAGGTTCACGATGCTGCCTCCGCCGCAATGCCGGGCAAGGATGAGCGGGTGTCCAGTGCCTGCTGCAGGATGTCTCGCACTTGGCGGACTTCCGATTCCCTCAGTTCCAGCCTGGGCGGACGCACCCTGGCGCTTCCCATTCCGACCTCCTCTTGGACCAGCTTGATCAGTTGCACGAACTTGGAGACCGTGTCCAGGCGCAGCAGGGGCAGGAACCAACGGTAGATTTCGAATGCCTCCCGGCGCCGTCCTTGGCGGGCCGCTTCAAAAAGAGCCACCGACTCGGCAGGGAAGGCGTTGACCAGCCCTGCGATCCATCCCACAGCTCCGGCATCGATGCCCTCCACGATGGCGTCATCGACCCCCACCAGAATCTGAAGGCGGTCTTCGATCAAGGCGCGGATGGCGGTGATGCGGCGAACGTCGGTACTGGATTCCTTGACCGCATGCAGGTTGGCGAACTCCAAAGTCAGTTCGGCGATCTGCTCGGGCACGAAATCGGTTCCGTAGGCCACCGGATTGTTGTAGAGCATGCATGAAAGCTCCGTGGCTTCAAGGATTGCCACCAGGTGAGCCTTCATCTCGCGCCAATCGCTCTTGTAGACATAAGGAGGCAACACCATCAGCCCCCGGCAGCCGCAGCCTTCGGCCTGGCGGGCCAGTTCCGCCGCTTCGGCAGTGCCCAGCGCCGAGATTCCCGCCGCTACCGGAACCTGCCCGCCTACCGCTTGGACGCAGCTTCTCAGTATCTCCAGCTTTTCCTCAAAGGTCAGCGTGGCGCCCTCGCCCAGGGATCCCAGAGCTACGATGCCGCTGCAGCCCTGCTCCACCATCCAGCGGCAGTGCCTGCTCAAAAAAGCGTGGTCCACCTTCAACTGCTCATCAAAAGGAGTCGTGATTGCTGGAATCACTCCGGTCCAATCCATCTTTCCCTCCGTTCCTCTGGGTGCCTTCCGCGTCTTTGCCGCTGACTGCCAGCGTGCTTAGGCGGGCAGGAAAGACCGGAGGCCGAACAGATTGAGGAACCCATCCGAACAAGAACTCGGTTGAACTGCCGCAGATACGCCCCTGGCAAGGCCCCATGCCACATCGGGTGTGCAGCTTGGCTTCGCGCCAGCCTGAGCAATCTTGCAGCTGCCTCATAGCCACATCTTCGCAGCGGCACACCAATGTACCCGCTTGGGGCAATTGC
>JANQFM010000947.1 GCA_028277865.1 Acidobacteriota bacterium | reverse complement strand
CCTGCTCGACGTACATACAGTACGCCTGCGCGGGCCTTTCTCGCGACGCCTTGCCAGGGCGGCCCTTGCGGCTCCTCGCGACGACAACCCGTGAGAAATCCGGGCTAATTCCGTTTGGCCAGGCGAACGAAGCGGACGGCGGGGGGGTAGCCTGAGTCGGCGGCTTTTTGCATCAGGGACAGACCGTCATGACGGTGTCCCAGGCGGAAGCGGGTCAAGCCCAGGTTGTAGAGAAGCTGAGGGGTGTCGAGTCCCATTTTCAGGGCGCTGTGGAAGGCTGATTCGGCTTCGGCGCTACGCTCGAGATGGCTGTAGCACATCCCTAGCTGCAGGTAGGCGTCGGCGGACTTCTCATGCTGCAGCAGGCGTTCCCATTCCCGGGCCGATTCCCGGTAGCGCATCCTCAAATAGAGGCTGGTGGCCAGGTTGAGCCGCGCCCAGGGCGAGTCGGGCTGCATGCGCAATCCCGTTCGGTAACGGCGAATGGCCGCCTCCAGATTTCCTGCCCGCTGATGGGCATAGGCAAGGTTGAAGAAATACTCCGCTCGGGGACTTTCCTCTTCGGCCAGCGATTCGAAGATGCGGGCCGCTTCTTGCCAGCGGTGCTTCTCCAGAGCTTCCATGCCGTCTTGAAATCGGATTGCGCGCTCCTGCTGGTCGATGCCGGGATCGTTGCGGTTGAGCCTCCGAGCCTTTTCCAGGTATTGCAGCGCCTGCTGCTTGTCGCCCTTGGCGTTGAATGCATAGCTGATCAACTGCAGCAGTTGAGGGTTGAGCGGATGTTTCTGCTCCAGCTGGCGGAACTGCTGCAAGGCGCCTTCCCAGTCTTCCTCCATGAGCCGCCGGTAACCCTCAAAGAATCCCCGATTGGGGCTGGATGAGCCGCTCAGCAAATCGAGGGCCTTCCCCAGTGATCCGTGGCGCACATTGAGCCAGGCGCTCTGCTCCCGCGCCGACTGCTGAAGCGGATCTTGCTGCAGGACTTCACGGTAGAGCTGCAAGGCCCGATCGTCCTGGCCGCGCTTCTGGTAAAGGCTGGCCAGGAAGATCCTTCCGGTCACGAACTCCGCTACTGGCCGGATGGCCTCTTCCAGGAATCGGATGGCTTCGGACTGCCTGCCCTGTCCCGAAATCTCCAGAGCCCGGATGTAGTCCTCGAAGGCTTGGAGCAGCCTGCGGGCCAGGTTGGCATGGCGGATGGCGGCATCGGTTTGATTCAGGGAGCTGTAAATCGAGGCCAATTCCTTGTGATAGAGAGGGTTTTCGCCGTCGACTTGCAGGGCCGTCCTTACAAACTCCAACGCTTGAGCCAGATTGCCTTGCTGGCGACTGCGGATGCCCATTTGAAAGAGCAGGCCGGCGTCCCTAGGCGCTAACTGAAGGGCGGCTTTCAATTCCTGAAAGGCCTCGTTGCTGCGCCCTGAAAGGTCCAGCACTCCGGCCAGGAATCGTCGCAGGCGGGCGTTGGACGGATCAAGCTGCACAGCGCGGCGGGCTTGACGGAGAGCCTCTTCTTGGCGGCCTTGCAGCAGGTGGATGGTGCCCAAACGGTGCTGTACATCGGCATCGTCCGGGCTGATCTTGGCGGTTTGCTGAAAAAGGTGCCTGGCGCCTTCCAGATCCCCCTGAAAGAGGCGGACTTCCGCCTTGCGTTTGGCCAGTTGCCCGCTTCCCGGCTTGAGGACCAGGGCACGGTCCAGCAATTGCTCGGCCTGTCGGTAAAGGCCCAATTCGATCTGCAGTTCGGCCAGCTGAAGGAGCAGCCGAACGTCCTGGCCATGGTCCTGCAGCGCTCTTTCCAGCAGGGCGGCTGCTGCCAAGGACTCCTTGTTGCGGGCCATTTCGGCAGCCTGCCGGGAATACTCGTCGGCGGTCTGGGCAATGAGGGAGGCTGTGAGGAGGAGAACAGCCAGCAGGAAAAGCCGTCGTCGCACTGCATCCATTCGTGCCATCCTTGGGCGAAAAGTTTCAACGGCGAGGCAGGCCAGCTGAAACAATGCCTTGCATTGACATTCTCGCGCTTTTTGCGAGCTCTCGCAAACCTTGCAATGCGCCCACTGCTGATTCCCGACGGATCTGGGAGATTCGCGCAAAGCCGCAAAGAACGCAAAGTGAGAATAGCAAGGGATTGTCGGCTACGAATGGACTGCCGAAATGTAAGCATTCGGTAAACCCGTGGGAGTAATCGAATCGAGAAGCTTCCCTGGGCCGCCGCCGGGCACGCCCCGGCGGAGCCCACGACTGGAAAGCTAGAA
>JANQFM010000940.1 GCA_028277865.1 Acidobacteriota bacterium | reverse complement strand
CGAGGAAAAGCGCCTCAAGGCCGGACGGCGGACGCCGCGCCGCGAGATCAGCGGGGCATTCCTTTCCGACTTCCGCGATCTTCGCGAAGGCGACTACGTGGTCCATATCGACCACGGAATCGGCCAGTACATGGGTCTCAAGCAGATCGGGGTAGGCGAGGACTCGCGCGAGTTCGCCCTATTGACCTACCGCAAGGCCGCTCGACTTTACGTGCCCATCGACCGCCTTGACCTGGTCCAAAAATACAGCAGCAGCGGGGATTCCAAGCCTCAGCTAGACACTTTGGGAGGGGCGTCCTGGGAGCGCACCAAGAAGCGCATCAAGAAGTCGATGCGCGACATGGCCGAAGAGTTGCTCAAGCTTTATGCCCGGCGCGCCACCGTACAGGGGTACGCTTTCTCGGAAGACGACGAGCTGATGGGCGAGTTCGAGGACGCCTTTGAATTCGAGGAAACGCCTGATCAGGCCTCCGCTATCCGGGATCTCAAAAAGGACATGGAGACCGCCCGACCCATGGACCGCCTGGTATGCGGCGACGTGGGCTACGGCAAGACCGAAGTGGCCATGCGGGCCGCCTTCAAGGCAGTCAGCGACAACCGCCAGGTGGCCATCCTGGCGCCCACCACCGTCCTGGCCTTCCAGCACAGCAATACCTTTGGCCAGCGATTCCAGGGCTTCCCGGTGCGCGTCGAAATGGTGAGCCGCTTTCGCAGCCGCAAGGAGCAGGCCGTCATCCTCAAGGACGTCCGCGACGGGCGGGTGGACATCCTGATCGGGACTCACCGATTGCTTTCCAAGGACGTCCGCTTTAAGCGACTGGGGTTGATCATCATCGACGAGGAGCAGCGCTTCGGGGTGGCCCAAAAAGAGAAGCTCAAGAAGCTCAAGACCAAGGTGGACGTGCTGACCCTGTCGGCCACGCCCATCCCCCGCACCCTCAACATGTCCCTGATCGGGCTGCGGGACCTTTCCATCATCGAAACGCCGCCCAAGGACCGTCTGGCCATTCAGACCGTGGTGGTCAAGTTCAACCGCAACATCATCCGCAGTGCCATCGACCTGGAGCTGAAGCGCTCCGGCCAGATCTTCTTCCTGCACAACAAGGTGGAGACCATCCACAGCATCGCCCGCATGGTGCAGGGGATCGTCCCCGAAGCCCGAGTGGCCTTCGCCCACGGGCAGATGCGCGAGCGTGCCTTGGAAGAGGTCATGCTCGACTTCCTCAACTACAAGTTTGACGTGCTGGTTTCGACCACCATCATCGAAAACGGCCTCGACATCCCGCGTGCCAACACCCTGATCGTCAACCAGTCCGACCGCTTCGGGCTTTCGCAGCTTTACCAGTTGCGGGGACGGGTGGGGCGTTCCAACCGCCGCGCCTACTGCTACCTGCTCATCTCCTCGGAAGAGACTTTGACCAGCGATGCACAGCGGCGCCTGAAGGCCATCCGGGAGTTCAGCGACCTGGGCGCCGGCTTCCGCATCGCGGCCCTGGACCTGGAGATCCGCGGCGCCGGCAACCTGCTGGGCGGCCAGCAGCACGGCCAGATCAACGCTGTGGGATTCGAGCTTTACACCAAGCTTTTGGAGCAAGCCATTCGCGAACTGAAGGGAGAGCCGGTCGAAGAAGAGATCCACACCAGCGTCGACTTGCGCATGGACATCCAGATCCCGGAGCATTACATTGAGGATTCCACCGCCCGCCTGTGGCTTTACAAGCGCATCTCCTCGGCCTCGGACGAAAAAGCCCTGTCCAACCTGCGCGAGGAGACCGTCGACCGCTACGGCAAGTTCCCCCGATCGATTTCCAACCTCTTCGAGTACGCCCGCTTGCGGCTCAAGGCGGGCGAACTGAAGATCCTCTCCATCGACCGCAAGGGGATGGGGCTGCTTTTCAAATTCCGCCAGGACACTTCAGTCTCGCCCGAGCAGATCATCGATCTGGTGCAGCGCAATCCCCGCATGTCCCTGTCGCCGGAAGGGATCCTCTCGCTGCATTCCGAGTCCAGCCGTCCTTCCGAAGTCTTCCAGACCCTGCACGACTTCCTCGACGGCTTCGCCAGCCAGGCTTAGGGCTTGTCCAGGAATAAGTTGTGCAATTATCGCGCTCAGATTCGGGACAGGTTCGGCCTGCTCGGATGGAGCAAAACCGGAGGGATAGCCGGGCCTATCTTGA
>JANQFM010000928.1 GCA_028277865.1 Acidobacteriota bacterium | reverse complement strand
GAGGTTGTCGTAAAAGGGCGGCAAGAGCAGATTCACGCAGAGGCGCAGAGACGCAGAGGACGCAGAGAAGACAAAGAGCAGCGCCATTGGTTATTGCCTACCGGTGCATCGGGACAAGGATTGGACTTTATCGAAAGCCTCATCTTACAGGCTTCCGGAATCCGGATCTGCTTGCTTGCCGAGAGCGGGATCCGCTCAGAGCAGAAGCCCGCAGGATGCGGGCGCTCCCGGTCGACACTGCACGATCTTTGCCGCCGGCCATTTCTGACGGTCTGCGGTCACCGGTTTCCGGTCTCCCGAGATATGCCGACCGAGGTATCGGCAGTGCAACTGCTCTTGCAGCCCTCCGCGACGGCCTGCAGGTACGAATCCGGGCTAATCCGGCCTAAAGCTTGGCTAGTCATGCGCCGAAAAATTCAAAGGTAGTCAACGACTGGTGAAGGGGACCCATGGATCTCGCGACCATTATCGGAATCGTGCTAGGTGTCTTCCTGGTGGTTGCCGCCATCCTTCTGGGCGGCAACCCCGGGTTGTTCTTCAACGTGCAGGGAATCCTCATCGTGGTGGGAGGAACAGCCGCAACCACCCTCATCCGCTTTCCCATGCAGCGGGTGACCAAGATGATGAGCGTGCTCAAAAACGCCTTCAGCCAGCGCTTGGCCACCCCCGACGGAATCATTGAAGAGCTGATCCAAATTGCCCGTGTGGCCCGCAAGGAAGGGGTTCTTTCCCTGGAGACCTACGAAACCGATGACGAGTTCTTGCGCGACGGCATTCAACTCGTAGTGGACGGCAACGACACAGAATCCATCCAGGAAATCCTCCATACCGATATTCGATACCTGCAGCGCCGCCATCGCGACGGTCAAGACATCCTCAAATCGATCGGAGATGCCGCCCCCGCCTTCGGCATGGTTGGAACCCTGATCGGCCTGGTGATCATGCTGGCCAACATGGAGGATGTCAAGACGTTGGGCCCGGCTATGGCGGTGGCCATCTTAACCACTCTTTACGGCGCTCTGATCGCCAATGTGCTGGCCTTGCCCCTGGCCAAGAAACTGGAGGTCAGGAGCAAGGAGGAAAGCTTGAACCGCGAGCTGATGATGGTCGGCCTGCTGTCGATTCAAAAGGGCGACAACCCCCGCATCATGGAGACAGTCATGCGCGCATTCTTGCGCAAGCGCCCGGTGGGGAAACCAGAGGAGCAGCCGCAGGAAAACATCAAGGCGGCCTGAGGTTCGGAAGATGGCATTCGATGACTTCGACGATTCCGAGGAGCAAGAAAGCGGCGCGCCCGCCTGGGTGGTCACCTTCGGGGACATGATGTCGCTGCTGCTCACCTTTTTTGTCCTGCTGCTTTCATTTTCGGAGATCGACCGGGTGGCCTTCGCCCAGATCATGGGCTCTCTCAAGGATGCTTTCGGAGTGCAGACAGTGGAGATCCTGACCGATCCTCACACCGCCGAACAGGTCAAGCGGGTCCCCCAGGAAGGGAATGCGGCGGGAACAGAGTTGCTGGACCGCCTCAATTCGATTTTCCCAGGCGCATTCGCAGGAGGTTCCGATGGCGTGGACGAAGATGGGCAAGGTGCAGGCCGCTTTACAGTCAATATCCCAGGGGAGATGCTCTTCGACTCCGGCGATTCGACGCTCCGCTCCGAGTTCTTTCCCACTTTGGACAAGGTCTGCAGACTTATGAAGGAGGAATACCCCGACATGCGCCTGCAGGTCTTCGGCCACACCGACAATCGTCCCATCAGCACTGCCCGCTTTCGCAACAATTGGGAGCTTTCGGCTTCGCGGGCGGTTTCGGTGATCACGTACCTGATCAATCAATGCGGGATCGCTGCCGGGCGCCTGGTTGCCATCGGCTACGCGGACAGCCGTCCGGTTGCGCCCAACGACACCCCTGCAAATCGGGAAAAGAACCGTCGGGTGGAGTTCCTTTTCATTGAAGACGGCCCCGACGGGAACGACCAGGCCGAGGTGCCCTGAGCAAGGGCACTGCGGGGCCGGATCGTGCCGAATCAGTCTGCGGAGAGGGAATGAAAGAACAATCTCTGAAACTGGAAAGCGAGCCTTCAATGGCGATGACAATGGCCCAGAACCCTCGCTCGGATTACTTCACGCCGGAAAAAATCCTGGTGGTGGACGACGAGCCGCTGGTGCGCGACCTGCTCTCCAGCTATCTCACCAACTCCGGCTACATCTGCGAAACTGCCGGGACGGGCCGCGAAGCCCTTCGAAAGCTCCGTCAGGCGGCAATTTCGCTGGTGATCGCCGACATCCGCATGCCGGAACTCAACGGCCTGCAGCTCTTGGAGAGCCTCACCGAGGAGTACCCCGACACGGCGGCAATCATGATCACGGCGGTGGCGGACGTCAACACGGCGGTCGGCACGATGAAACAGGGCGCCTACGACTACATCACCAAGCCTTTCAACCTCGACAAGGTGGCCAGCAGCGTCGAAAGCGCCCTGGTTCGCCGACAAACACGCCTGGAGAGCCGAAAGACTTCCCAGGACTTGGAGCAGGTCGCCGAAAAGAAGGCTCAGGCCCTGACCAGCGCCCTTCGGGATCTGAACAGCCACCGGGAGATGACACTGGACGTGCTGATGAAGGTCCTCGACGCGCGAGGTCATGAAACCCAGGCCCATTCGCAACGGGTACGCGCCTACACGTTGCGGCTGGCACGGCAAATGGACTTCCCTGACAAGCATCTCATCGACTTGGGCCGCGGCGCTTTGCTGCACGATATCGGCAAGGTGGGCATTCCTGACAGCATCTTGCTCAAGCCGGGTCGGCTCAACGCTGAGGAGTGGCGGCAGATGAAGCAGCACACGGTCATCGGCC
Organism: Acidobacteriota bacterium; assembly: GCA_028277865.1. Classification (GTDB taxonomy): domain Bacteria; phylum Acidobacteriota; class UBA6911; order RPQK01; family DATIPO01; genus JANQFM01. The sequence continues at coordinate 6,532 of JANQFM010000928.1, read as the reverse complement.
ACCGCATCCTCAAGGGCGTCCAATTCCTGGACCGGGTGGCCGAGATGGTCCTCTCGCACCACGAGCGCTTCGACGGCAAAGGTTACCCAAGAGGCCTGTCTGGCGATGAGATCATCCTGGAGGCCAGGATGTTCTCCATCCTGGACGCCTGGGACGCCATGACATCCAACCGGCCCTACCGCGACGCCCAATCGGTCGATTTCGCCCGAGGCGAAATCTCCAACAGCGCCGGCAGCCAGTTCGATCCGGCAGCCGTGGAGGCTTTCATGCAGGTTCCCGTTGAAGAATGGCTGAAAATCGGCGTCACCTACCGGGAACAGCTCGATTTTTCGGATCACCCCTAAAGGATTCGCTCCCCGGATCGATAAGGTAGACCGTGCGCGGTCCAGGCCACGCACACAAGGTAAGGATACCGATTCACTTTCAAGGAGGAAAGAGATGAGTTTCAGTGTCAACACCAACATTGCCAGCCTCATTGCCCAAAACGCCGCCACCAACGCTGGCACCGGTCTGCAGCGGACCCTCAACCGCCTGTCGACCGGGCTCAGGATCAATTCCGGCGGAGACGACGCAGCCGGCTTGGCCATAGCCGACGGGCTGAGAGGCCAGATTCGCACCCTGCAGCAATCCTTTCGCAACGCCAACGACGGCATCGGCTTCTTGCAGACCGCCGACGGCGCCCTCAACGAAGTCTCCAACCTGCTCGCCCGTGCCGCTTCGATTCTGGACCAGGGCTCTTCGGACACCAACGCCGGCCAGCTGTCCCAGATTGAAGCTGAGCTGACCCAGATCTATGCGGAAATCGACCGCATCGGGGCGGGAACCTCGTTCAACGGGACGACCGTCTTTTCGGCCACAGCCGTCAACATCTTCGTCGGCGATACCCAGACGGTTGGAGGCGGAAGCGACACCATCGCTTTCACAACCGGAGTTCTTTCCGCCAACGGAGTCGGAGGGCTGGGCCTGGCCCAGACCACCATCGGATCTACGGCCAACGCTCAGACCGCCCTTGGCCAAGTCGAGACGGCCATCGATTCCGTCGCCACCACGCGAGGCACTCTGGGTGCCGGCGCCAACCGTCTCAGCAACGCCGCCGGCGTGATCCAATCCCAGATCCAGAACCTGTCGGCCGCCGAGTCGCAGATTCGGGACGCCAACATCGCCGAGGAAGTGGCCAACCTGACCAAGTTCCAGATCTTGACCCAGTCGGGCATCGCTTCACTGGCACAAGCCAACCAGAACGCCCAGTCCGTCCTGGCGCTTTTTCAGTAATCGCTTATGAAGGGTAAGGATACCGCTTCACTTTCAAGGAGGAACTAACGTGAGCTTCAGTGTCAACACCAACATTGCCAGCCTGATCGCCCAGAACGCGGCCACCAACGCCGGAACTGGCTTGCAGCGCACCCTCAACCGGCTTTCAACGGGGTTGAGGATCAACTCTGGAGGGGACGACGCAGCGGGCTTGGCCATCGCCGACGGGCTGAGGGGTCAGGTACGAACCCTGCGCCAGTCATTCCGCAACGCCAACGACGGCATCGGCTTTCTCCAGACAGCCGACGGCGCCCTCAACGAAGTCTCCAACCTGCTCGCACGGGCCGCTTCCATTTTGGACCAAGGCTCGTCAGACACCAATTCCGGCCAGCTGTCTCAGATCGAGGCCGAGCTGACCCAGATCTACGCGGAAATCGACCGCATCGGCGGCGGCACTTCATTCAACGGAACCACCGTCTTCTCGGCTACCGCCGTCAACATCTTCGTGGGCGACACCCAAAACGTCGATCCTTTGACGTCCACGACCGATGAAATCAGCTTCACCACAGGCGTCTTGACCGCTGCCGGATTGGGCCTGGCACAGACGACAATCGGGTCTACAGCCAATGCTCAGACCGCCTTGGGCCAAGTCGAGGCTGCCATCGACACGGTGGCTACAACGCGCGGCACCTTGGGTGCGGCGGCCAATCGTCTCAGCAACGCCAGCGGAGTGATTCAAGCTCAGATTCAAAACCTTTCAGCTGCAGAGTCGCAGATTCGGGATGCCAACATCGCCGAGGAAGTGGCCAACCTGACCAAGTTCCAGATCTTGACCCAGTCGGGCATCGCTTCCTTGGCCCAAGCCAACCAAAATGCCCAATCGGTGCTGGCCCTATTCCGGTAAGCCCAGCGCAATAAAGCGGTAATGAGGAACCGCACTTCTGCCGATATTGCAGAGATGCGGTCTTCATCCGCCGCATAAAACAGGTAAGGATACCGACAAGCTTTCACGGAGGAAAGAACATGAGTTTCAGCGTCAACACCAATATTTCGAGCCTCATCGCCCAGAATGCGGCCACCAATGCGGGAACTGGCCTGCAGCGGACCTTGAACCGGCTTTCGACCGGGCTCAGGATCAATTCCGGCGGCGACGACGCTGCTGGGCTGGCCATCGCCGACGGTCTGAGGGGCCAGATCCGTACCCTGCAGCAGTCCTTTCGAAACGCCAATGACGGCATCGGCTTTTTACAGACCGCCGACGGCGCCCTCAACGAAGTCTCAAACCTTCTGGCCCGCGCCGCTTCCATTCTGGACCAAGGCTCCTCAGATACCAACTCTGGACAGCTATCCCAGATTCAGGGCGAGCTGACCCAAATCTACGCCGAAATCAACCGCATCGGCGCCGGCACCTCCTTCAATGGAACGACCGTTTTCTCAGCCACTGCCGTCAACATTTTCGTGGGGGACACCCAGACAGTGGGAGGCGGCAGCGACACGATCGCCTTCACGACTGGCGCCCTGACCACTGCCGGGCTGAGCTTGACCACTGTGGCATTGGCCACCCCGGGCGATTCGCAAACCGCCCTGGGTGAAGTCGAGGCCGCCATTGATTCGATTGCCACGACGCGCGGCACTTTGGGTGCCGCCGCCAACCGGCTGAGCAACGCCTCCGGTGTGATTCAGTCCCAAATCCAGAATCTGTCGGCCGCCGAATCGCAGATCCGGGACGCCAACATCGCCGAGGAAGTCGCCAACCTGACCAAGTTCCAGATCCTGACCCAGTCGGGCATCGCGTCATTGGCTCAAGCCAACCAGAACGCCCAGTCGGTCTTGGCATTGTTTCAGTAGCCGTTCCCTAAAGGGATTGGTTGGTTAGAAGAATCAGCCTTGAATTCCAGGAGGTAACCGAAATTCAAGGCCAATAAATTGGGGCCGGTTGATCGTGCCGGTCAACCGGTCCCAGTCTCGCTGGTTTGAAGGACCAGGTCCGGTCGAGATGGAATCTGAGTGGAGGCCATTATGGCAAGCATTCCATCTGCATTCAATGCATCCTTCGATCCCGAAGTGAGCCTGCTTCGGTCCCAGGAGGACCGCAGCAAAGCAGCGGAATCCCGAAGTGAGCAACTGTCGAGTGGACGGACGGTTGTATCGGAAGAATCCAAGCGACGAGATTCTCAGGAGGCAGCAGTCGTTTCTGCCCCTCCCAATCGCGCCGTGACATTTCGGCTCGACCGGCAATCAGAGCAATTCTTCATCCAGGTTGTTGACCGCAACACTGGGAAAGTTGTTCGGCAGATCCCTCCCGAGAAGCTGATTGAACTGGCTGAGGAAGTGGGCAATCTGCTCAACGTGGTAGCTTAAGGAGGTTCAGGTGGGCGGATTCGGGACGCAATTCCCAGGCGGAGGCGGGCTGGACGTTCAGGGGATCGTCGAGCAGCTCCTTTTCGTAGAAGCTCAGCCCATCCGCGCTCTGGAACAGCAGGAAAGCGGTGTTCAGAGCAAGATCGACGCCTTCAACAATCTGCGCACCAAACTCACCGAGCTGTCTTCAAAGCTCAGCACCCTCAACACGGCCAGCAACTTCGCCGCCCGACTGGTTCAGTCTTCCAATGAGGATGTACTGACCGCCGATGCGGAGAGCAACGCTGTCCCCGGCACCTACAACGTCACGGTAAACCGCTTGGCCCTGATCGACAATTTTGCCTCTGACGCCACCTTTGCCTCTTCCAATGAAGGCATCGGGACAGGAAGTTTTGACCTGACAGTGGGCGGACAGACCTCCACCATCACCATCGACGGAAGCAACAACACCCTGGAAGGGCTTCGCGACGCTATCAACCAGGCCGATGCCGGAGCGCGGGCCAGCATCATCAATGACGGCAGCGGCTTTCGCCTGACTGTCACCAGCGAAGGCTCGGGCGCCGAAAACGCCATCTCCATCTCCAACAACTCTCTCCAGCTGGCCGACACTTCCCCTTTCACCTTGAGCCGCACTCACAGCATCGCCGGCGAAAGCGAGTTGGACGCCCAACTGGTCGTGAATGGCTTGACTGTGACCAGCAGCAGCAATTCGGTCAGCGGAGTCATTGAAGGCGTAACGCTCAACCTGGTTGGAATCAGTTCGCCCGGATCGACTGCGTCGGTCACCGTGTCCAACGACACCGATAAGGTCGAGCAGGCCATCACAGATTTCGTGGAGGCCTACAATGACGCCGTCAGCTTCATCAACAGCCAGTTCACTGCGGCCGGAGGCACTCTGGCCGGCGAGAGCATCGTGCGCCAGGTCCAGTCCGATCTGGGCGCCATCGTCCGCACCTCCATCAACGGTGCCCCCAGTGCTCTGGCCAGTCTGCGTTCGGCGGGCGTCGAGCTGCAAAACGACGGATCCCTGCAGATCAACCAATCGGTGCTGAGCGAAAAGCTGGAGAGCAACTTCGAAGATTTTCAGCAGCTCTTCCTGGCCTTCGCCAAGGCCGGCGGAAGCGGGCTGTCGGTCGTCAACATCGGCCCATCGGTCGAGGCGGGCAATTTCGAAATCAACATCACCCAGGCGGCCACTGCCGCCTCGGTGACAAGTGCCGCCATCGGCCCGACCCTTGGAACAGACGAGACGCTCACCTTCACCCAGGGCAGCCTGACCTCGATCGTCTCCCTCTCCTCGACGGACGACTTGGCCGCCATCGTTCAAAAGCTCAACACCCAATTCGACAGCGACAACATCAACCTGACCGCCTCTGAATCGGGCGGAAGCCTGCTGGTCACGGCCGACAGCAAGGGCTCGGCCAACTCTTTCACGGCGGTCTCGGACGTGGACGGCGCCGGAACCGGCTTCGGGACGGCCGGGCAGTCCGGAGTCGGCCTGGACGTGGCCGGCACCATCACCGACCTGGCCACTTCGACGGCACTGGCAGCCAGCGGCAGCGGAGAAGTCCTCACCGGCAGCGAGGGGATTGCCAATGGGCTGTCATTGCTCTATTCGGGATCAGCCACCGGTACAGTCGGCACTGTGGACGTGACATTGGGCTTTGCCGCCCAGTTGGAGCGAATTCTGGAGAGCTATACCGACACTCTTGACGGGCCTATCGAGAACACCGTCGAGAGGCTCAACAGTCGCATCCGCAACATCGAAGACAACATTTTGGACATTGAAGAACGGCTGGAACTGCGTCGGGAGATCCTGCTGCGGGAGTTTGCCCGCGCCGACCAGGCTCTTAGGCAGCTTTCCAGCCTGCAGGCGCAACTAGGCTCCACCGGCTCAAGCACTCTCTTCTAGATGTTGAATCCGGTGACAGGAGACGAGGCCACTATCATGAGCATTGCAACGTACCCAACCTATCCTCTCCAGCAACGCCAACGACAGGCCGGCAGCCATTACCAGGAGATGGAGATCAACACGGCAGACCCTCTCAATCTGGTGCTGATCCTTTATCGAGGCGCCATCAAGAACCTGAAGCGATCCTTGGAGTGCTTTTCCAGCGGCTGCATCGAAGGCCGCATCGATGCCATCAACAGGGCAGGCGCCATGATCGGAGAGCTTCACTCGACCCTGGACTTCAAGAGAGGAGCGCAGGTTGCAGCCTCCTTGGACCGGCTTTACGCCTACATTCAGCGGCGCCTTCTGGAGGCCAACCTGCACAAAGACGCATCTGCCGTGCAAGAAGTGATCAAGCTGCTCACCATGCTGGAATCCGCCTGGGAAGAGGTCCGGGCCAGAAGCGATCAACAAGTCTTCGACGGCGAGCGGGTGCAGCTGAGTGCGTGACGGAGCCGGATTCCAGGTGTCGGATCGACAAAAGGGGTCGCAAATGGGACAAGAGCCTGTCGGCAACTACCAAAGATTGGCCAACTTGCTGCGCAGCCAGAAAGAGGCTCTGGAAAAAGATGATCCAGGCAGGCTGGCGGCACTGCTTCCCCTGATTGGGGAGTACTCCAAGCGGGTTGCTTCCGGCAAGCACCCTGAAGAGCATCCTCCCCAAGCCGCCCCCCTGATCCATGAGATTGTTCAGCTGGCTGCAGAGAACCAGCGAGCTTACCGGCGCCGCAAGGCAAGCCTGAACGAGATGCAGGCTCAGATTCAGTCAGCCAGCCGATACCTTCAGCAGGTGCGCCACAATCAACCCTCGTCCCCCGCCCGCGCCACTTGGACGGGCTAAGGCCCGCAAGAAGTTCACAAAACTATCAAGAAGCGTTCCGCCTCCCTAAACCGGCCCCGGAGGGGGCCACGGATATTAGCCGGTGGTGAAGCCGTCTGCGGCGAAGCCACCGGAACTGCCGCACCCTC
>JANQFM010000889.1 GCA_028277865.1 Acidobacteriota bacterium | reverse complement strand
CGGATCTGGCCGAGAACAGAGCCGGACGTTTTTGCAGCGGGCCTGCGTGCCTTGTAGCGCCCGGTCATGAACTGGAAGAGCGGTTCTTCACTACGTTTGCGCTGAGGCTGCGGGCGCAGTTGAACTTCGCTCCGAGGCTGCGGCGCAACCGCTGCCGCACTCGGAATCTCTTCGGAACTGCGCCGGCGTTTGCGCCGTCTGCCGTCGATTCCGATCGTGTGCGACACAACAGGGATTTTCTTCTTTTCTTCCAGCTCCGAACGGATCGCGGCGACCGTTTTGTCCCGGATTCCAAGCCGGGCGGCCAGCGCCCTGTTGCTGATCTCGGGGTTTTCGATCAGCTCCCGGCGGACGAGATCGCCGGCATCGAGTGCAGGAAAGACAGTGTTCTCTTGCACTGGAACAGCCTGAGTTGACATATCTGTGGCTCCTTTTTGGCCCCTTTTTGGATCAAATCGGTGCAAATCTTTACAAATAGACCCAGAGGCTGTTTGGATCTGTTTGTAGGGTAAACCGTTGATCTGAAGGGAGTAAAAGGAGTTTTTTCAGGAATGACGCGGTGTCGAAAAAGTGGTAGCCGCCGATTTTTAAGTCCTGTGCGTCTGCCAATTCCGCCACCTGGGCACAAGACTCCAACTCATTTTCCAGCAACAAACTCAGCTCTGCAAGTTCAATCAGGAGACCGGAGACCGGCAGAGGAGTTCAAATCATGGGACAGCCAACTTGGAATGGCTAGTACTGCTTCAAGGCTCTCCCATTGCAGTTGACTTTTCCCGCCTCCCTTTTGCCGCCCTCCGGTTACCCGACTCGTGCCCGGCTGGAAAGCGGCCCTGTCAAATGTGTCGCGGTGTTTGCGATCGGCACCACTACGTCTTGGCGTGAAGCTCGTCCGCTTCCCGACATTCCTGTGACGCCAGGTAGATGAAGGCCAGGATCTCGGCCACTGCCCGGTAAAGCTGGGGCGGGATCTCTTCTTCCAGGTCCAGGCGGGAGAGGACCTGGATCAAGTCGCGGTCCTCCCGGATGGGGATGTCGTGCTGGCTGGCCAGTTCCAGGATTTGCTCGGCCAGCTTGCCGGACCCCTTGGCCGTTACTCGGGGGGCGGTATCGCTTTGAGGCTCGAATCCCAGGGCGACGGCGGTCTTGCGCACCTTGTTGGGTTGGTTCATTTCAGGCCACCACGTCGATCAAGTTGAGGCCGGCCGGAGCGACCGCCTCCCGGTTGTCGGGATCATCCAGCCCGTCAGCTGAGGGCTGTTGTTGCTCCAAGAGCCGGACTCCCAGCTGAGTTTGGGGGAATCCGGCTTGCTGGAGGCTTTTTTCGAGCCTTGGCAGCAGTGATTCCAATATGCCCAGCACCCGGTCCTGTTGGATGGAAATCACGGCGCGTAGAGAGTTCCCTGACAGGTAGGCGTCCACCCGCGTGCGGCCCAGTCCTTTCAAGTCCATCAAAAAGAGAAGGTTGAAGCCTTTTTCAGACTGCTGTGCGGATCCGTCGGACTGTCCCCCGTCAGGCTGGATGAAGAGTTCCACCGTGCTCAGATGGCCCCCCGCAAGGAAGGGGATTTCCAGTTGAAAGGACGCCGATTGGCCTTGGGCGGCCAGGTTGGCCGATTGGAGGGTCTCGATGTGATTCAGTTGGCGGTCGATGCTTTGGGCCAGCTGGCTCCATGGCTGGGAGAGTTCCGGCTGCAGGCGGATCTCGCTTTGGACGCGCAGCAGCAGGGCCTTGAGGTCGTTTTGCAGCAGCGGACCCAGGCTCTGGGGGCGGCCTTCCGACACGATTCGGGCCAGCTTGGCCTCGTACTGCAGACCTCCCTCCTCGATCAGCCCGGCAATGCGCCGAGGTGTGGGAGGGTCGTCACCGCCGATCATGCCCTCGACTTGGCTCGCCAGCCGATGGATTGCAGAGGATCCATCTCCCCCGGCCAGCAAAGCCTTGAGTTGACGGGAAAGCAACCCCAACGAATCGGCCAGAGGCAATCGGGACGGGGGACGGCTGATCAGGTTTTGCAGCCGCTCCAGAACCCTTGCCTGGTGGGTGCCTTGCGGACTCTCCTCCACTCGCAGCAGCAGTTTCTCTCCTTCCCGGATGCCTTCAGGAAGGGGAGCGGCCAACTGCCGTCCGCCCACGTCAAGCAGGAAATCCCCACTGGGCAGGCGCGACAGGACGCGGGCTGTCAGATTGGTTCCCGCCTGAAAGTCCCCGGGAAAAAGTACGCTCGCTTTTGGAGGCGGGGTCGAATGCGATGAGGAAGGTTTGAAACCCTCTGAGGCTTGCAGAGACTGTTCCTGGGCGCTGCTTTGAATGCGAACGACGATATTGGGCGTACCAGAGACCACCTCGGCCCAATATGTCTGGCCGTTTTGGAAACCGCCCACCTCGGAGTTGACGTTGACGCCGCGCACTGAGAAGACTGTCCGGTCGGGGCGGGCCAACAGCGCCTGAACGGGCAGCATTTCGCCCGAACGCAAAGGCGGCGCCTCACTGCCGAGTATGCCCAAAAGAGTCGTCCGGACACCTCCCTGGATCGATTCTGAGATGGGTACGGCTGTTGGCGTGTCCCCCCTGGCATAACCCGGCTGTGAAAGCGACTCGGCTGTCGGCGCAGCTTTGCCAAGTGCGTTTCCGCTCTCCGGCTGGTTGGCAGGCGCCGGCTGGGAAGGGATCTCGGCCCGGACCTGAATCTTGGCTGGCGGGCTGCTTACCCCCCTCGCAGAGTCGGCTTCTTTGCCAGGCGCCTCACCAGAAGGCTGGGGACGGACCTCCAGCTTGACCTCGGAGTTGTCTTGGTGCGCCAGGACGACCAGCTGTTTGCCGGGACGCCCGCCGACAGGGCCATCCAGCACGATCCGCATCCCGTCCACATCCAGGATGCTCAGGGAACTGGTCGCCTTGACCAGAGTGGCCAGGCGGGGCCCATCCAGGAGCTGTTCGGGCCGGCCCTCCCCCACCCGGAAGGTAAATCGGCGCACCGGGATGGGGCTGGAAAGTTCAGGGCTGGCAGGCACACCGCTTCGGACAATCATCGCAACCTCTCAAGCCTCTTATCGGCGGATGAGGCAGGGAGTTTCGGGCGGAAAGGGCATATGTCCCCGCTGGCATAGCCGTCTGGCGCCGCCGCCTCTGGCTGGAAAGCTGTCCTGAGTCGCATGCGCCTGCGTGCGAAACGGTTTCCGCGTCCTCCAAGTGAAGTTTCAATAAGTTAAGTTTTTGCGCCCTTTCGCGGGCTTCTTATTTCTCAGCGGCGATCCTTTCCACATCCACTCCCAGTCGTTGGCAGGCCTCCTCGAACCGTTGCCGGAAGAGCGTGACGTCCCACTGGCGCTTGGGCGGTACCCGCTGGGCAGCCCAGCGCAGCCAGACTCTTCCACGACGGTCCAGATTATTGATCTGGACGCCGCTGAAACCTATCCTCCTGCCCACAGCCTGAACCGGCGTTCCGGCAGCCTCACAGGCCAGCATGGCGCAGGCCGCCCGTCCCCAGCTCACATTGCGCTTGGGCTTGTTTCCCTGCGGTATGGTCTGCTCAGAACCTCGCTTTGCCAACGCACATGGATGGCACCCAAGCGGGTGTAGTCGCGGTGAGTCAGGGCATTGACAAAAGCTTCCCGGAAAGCCCTCTTTTCGACCGAAGGAACCGGCACGCGAAACAGCCCCGCCTGCAGTTCGCGTTCCGTGACGCGGGCCTGAAACATTTCCAGGATGCGCTCGAAAAGGCGGATCAAGGGCCAGCGAAAGAACTCATTGACCCGCACCTCGGTCCCTTCCAGAACCTGAAACGCAACTTCGTGGGTGGGAAAGTGCTCGCGGATGGCCGCTTCGTGTCCGATCAGCAGCAGACCGGCGACGGTGGGCACGCGCCGGTCGCCCTCCGTCCCTGTCAAGCCCAGTGCACCATCGAGTTCGGAATCTTCCAGGCCTGCCAGAGATCGGTCCCTAACGGCCAAGTCCAGCCGGTGCAACGGTCAGGGGCTTCGCTTCATGGGGTCTGCGCCTCAGCACCTCTGCGTGAACTCCTTTCTCATCAGTCGCGCACCTCCACTCGCTGCTCCCGGCTGTTGGCGCGGATGTCGGGCGCGTACATGGCTTCGGCAACCACCGGCAAGGCGTGAAAGCGTCCTGGAACCTCGGCGCGCATCTGGTAGCGGATTTCCCACAAACCCTGCTCGAGCCGGTCGACGAAAAAGGCCACCTTGCGGTCGCGCAGTTCCCGGTAGACGTGGCGACGCATTGCGTAGTCATCGGAAGGCGGCTGGACCACTCCCGAGGCTTGACGTTGCTGCAAAGCTGCACGGCTCAGCCGGCGTGCCGGAGTTCCGCTGCCGCTTTGAACTCCGACGCTTTCCAAGCCGGCCGGCTTGAGGTCTTCCAGCATCAGATAGGTCAGGTCGTTCTTGGCCTCCAAGGTCAGGATGACCTCCACCCGGTCGCCGCTTTTCAGAGCCTGACCTTCCTGCAATTGCCGCCGCTCGAATGCGGTGCCTTTGAGGAGGGTTTTCACGGGGACCAGTTGATAGAAATCCCGTTTCACGAAGACGAGATTGCCCGATGAGGGGACCGGTTCCTCCAGCGAGAAAAAGCGGGCTTGGGCGGCAAAGTAAAGCGAACCTTGGCCGGAGGTCCGGCGGATCCGGATTCGGTTTGAAGCAATTGGGGATTGACCTCAATGCGCAGCGGACGGGCCAGGGCTTCTTGCAAGCTTCTCTGGCTGCCTGAAGCCACCCGCTGGCCGTTGACCATGACTTCGAATGCCGCGTCCGATTCCAGTTCGCCCGTCGCTTTCAAATACTCGTCCAGAGCCAGCACTGCAAGAGCGGTGTCGCGGGAATTGCTCCATTGGTTGCCGCGGCGGTTTTGCACCAGCCACTGAACCGCCGGTTCGATCAATGGATGAGAGGGCTCGATTTCGATCAAAGCCTGCAAGTGCAAAGCGGTGGATTCGACCGCGCCCTCCCACCAGCGCCGGTAGGACCGGGTATTACCCCAGTGGACGGTTTGATTGGACTGGGCGCTTTGAGATGATCGGCTTTGCGGCGAGAGGGCGCTGGCGGAAGGGTCGTCGCGACGGACGCCGTTTTCCAGGTTGCGCAGCACAACTCTGACCCGATCGGATTGGCCCGGACGGTGGGTCGCCAACTGGTCAGCTTGTCGGCAAATCGAACGGGTACTGAAACGCGCCCCTGATCGTCGCTGACCAACCCTGGTCGCCAGAGAAGGGTGGAGCGGAAATCGCTGCGCACCAATGTCGGCGAAACAGGTGCCAGCGAAGCGAGTGCCGAGGCACCTACCTTCATAGACATCATCGGGAGGACGCGATTCTGAACCCCGATTTCCGATCGTAAGGCCATCCTCCTGGTATAGGCGACAGAATCGAATGCAAGGCCGCCTGGAACTCCCCCGACTACGCCGCCGACACGGCCATTGAGGGGCAGATTGGCGTAAGGGCCGGCCAAATTGCCGGATTCATCCTTGACCAAGTGTCGGTATGGTTGAATCTGTAAGCTGCTGGTGAGTCGCAGCGAAGCGTTGCGGCGTCCGTAAAAGATTGGGCGCGGATCGGAGTTCAGGCCTTCCTGGATGGCAAAGACCGACTCGTCCGCCAGGCTGACAGCCAATTCGGCCCGCACCGGATCCCCCGCTTCGTCCAGCATGCGCAGGTCGATCTTTCCTTTTTCCCTTGGCTGGTAACTGCTGCGGTCGGCTGCAATTTCCAGACGAAGGAATCTTTTCTCCGGATGCACCACGATCTCCTGGTTGTCCTGGTGGAGGCTCCCCCGGCTCACCAAGGCGGCCGACAAGTGCAGGTTGGGTACGTCCATTTCAGTGACGTCCAGTTCCACCAGCTTGGCCGTCCCCTCTACCCGGATCAACTGCAGATCGTGGCCGGATGGCCCGGATTGGCGGCTGAGCAGCACGTAGCCGTCCGGCTTTGCCAAGCTGAGCAAGACCAGGGCTTTGCCGCCCGGATGGACAGCTTCGCTTTCCAGCACCATCTGAACTCCCCCGCTGCGGATCCCCAGGTCGGTGGTCGAGTCTGAGGCGACCCAGATGGGCGCCTCGGCTTTGGCCGGCATGGCGCCCGGATCGGGGCTGAACCAGCTGATCTGGTAGCGTCCAGGCTTGTCGGGCCGAAAGGAGAACTCGGCCTTGCCGTTTTTGCCGCTGCCGAAGGGACGGCTCAGCACCTCTTGGCGTTCCACCCTCCAGCGGCGGGTCCAGCCC
>JANQFM010000857.1 GCA_028277865.1 Acidobacteriota bacterium | reverse complement strand
CCTGGTAAAGGATCAACGACCCTGCCACCGACAGATTCAGGCTCTCGCAGCCTGCCTGCATGGGGATATGCAGCCTGTGCGAGGCTGCCGACAGCGCTGCGGAGCTCAATCCTTGTCCTTCGCCTCCCAACATCACGGCAACTGGCAAGTCGAAGCGAACCCGGGCAAGCGCCTCTCCGGCTTGCTGCTCCGCCGCCCAAAGGCGGTAGCCGCGAACGGTCAGTTCGTCCAAACAAACGCCTTGCCGAAAAGGCGTCGAGAACAGGTTGGCACTGGAGGCGCGCACCACCTTGCGATTGAAAAACGAGACGCATCCCGGACCCGTCACGATCGAACTGCCCGTGGCCCGGGCCGTCCGCAGCAGCGTCCCCAAATTTCCCGGATCCTGCACCCCCTCCAGGTAAAGGGTAATCGGTGCAAGCTTCTCCCATTCCCAAGCCGGTTTCTTCACAAAAGCCACAATCCCCTGAGGCGTATCAACCCCTGAAAGTAGCTTCATCAACCGTTTCGAAAGCCGCACCGCCTCTTGTGAGTTGTGGATCAGCCGCCTGAGCCATGCGTCTTCCTCAGCGCAGCAAAGCAAGAGCTCAAAACCGACTCGGTCGGCCAGCTCCTCCAACTGCTTTCGGCCTTCCACAGCCAGCCATCCGCAGTTTTCCCTATGAGGTTGAGAAGCCATCCCAAGCCATCGCTGAAATCGAGGATTACGCCGGCTCTTAATCACCGGCAGCACGCCAGGCATAGCCGGAATTTTAGCAGTTCGCAGTTGGCAGTTCGCAGTTGGCAGTTCGCAGTTGGCAGTTGGCAGCAAGATGGTACCATCTGAAGACCTTGGACCTTGGACCTTGGACCTTGGTCACGCAGAGGCGCAGAGACGCAAGAGGGGAGGAGAAGCGGACTTAGTGAACTCGGGATCCGTTCTGTCCCTCTTCCTGCCTCCTGATTCCTTCTGCCATAATGCCCCGTGCATTTCGCCGCCTTCGCCCTGCTTTGCTTCATCTGGAGCAGTTCCTGGCTGGCCATCCGCTTTTCATTGGAGGGCTTCCCGCCCTTTCTGGGTTGCGCATTCCGATTCGTTTTGGCGGCGGCCTTGCTGGGTGCCGTGGCGGGTTGGAAGGGGCTCTCCTTTCGGCTTGCTCGTCGGCACCGTTTGGTAGTCGTCCTCAACAGTGTGCTCACCTACGTTCTCAACTACGGGCTCATCTATTGGGCGGAGCAATACCTGAACGCCGGTGTAACCGCCGTCATTTTCGCCATCTTCCCTCTCTTTACCGCCCTCTTTTCCATTTTCGCATTCCGCCTGGAACCCTTTCGGGCCGGCGTTCTGATCGGGTTGTCGCTGGCCATGGCGGGCATCGTTGTGATCTTCAGCAACGACCTGCGATCGGCCCGCCTGGAGGGTCCGGCCTTGTGGGGCGGCGCCGCCGTATTGGTCAGCGCCGTCTCGGCTGCCGCTACGGTGGGATTGGTCAAAAAGCACCTGGGCGACATGAATTCGATCATCCTGTCCTTTTACGGAACGGTGTTGGGCGCCGCCGGATTGCTGGCGGTGGGCCTGGTGCGGGGGGAGCGATTGGCGGTTGATCCGTCGCCGAGCGCCATCGCTGCCGTCATCTACCTGGGTGTGGCGGCCTCGGCTGTAGCCTTCACGGTCTACTACTGGCTGCTCAAGGCCTTTCGGCCTACCACCATGTCCATCATCATCTATGTGACACCGGTGCTGACCTTGCTGATGGACTGGGCCGTTTTCGGTTTGGCGCCGTCGATCAGTGTTTTGGGGGGAGTGGCACTGATCTTGACCGGGGTCTTGATTGCTGAATTGCCTCGTTATCAGCAGGCCCAGGCGTCGGAGGGGGAGCTTCGCGCCAAGTCGCAAAGACGCAAAGAAAACCGCTAAGAAGAGTTGGGCGTGGCTGCCTTTCGGTCGGCCCCCATCTCCTTCCCTTCTTTTCCATTGCGCTCTTTGCGTCTTGGCGCGAAACCAAAACCCTCTTCAGAAAAGCTGAATGTTGAAATACTTCTGAAGCACGGTGTTGATGAATATGAAGAAGGTCACGAAGGGCACCACGTAGACGATGCCGCTGAACCACTTCTCCAGCTTCGACCCGGCGTACTCCGGAAAGCCCCGGGTGATCTCCTTGCTGAAGTTGCCCGTTTTCCAGATGAAGGCCGTGAATGTCGAAAGCAGGCATCCGCCCACCGGCAGGAGGGTCTCGAAGAAGATGTCGCCTGTAATTGTCATAAAGCCCTGCCACTGGCCGCTTGGATAGGGGAGGAAATTGGTGAAAAAGTGGGAGGCGCCGTTGCTGAGAAGCGAACCCAGGCCGACCAAGGTAACGATTCCTGCCGTGATCAAAGCCGCTTTTTTGCGCCGAATGCCCTTTTCGTCCACCACGTAGGCGGTGGGGACCTCCAGCAGCGAAATCGTTGAGGTCAGGGCGGCGAAGCAGATGAGCAGGAAAAAGAATGAGGCCAAGAAAGAGGCGAATGTGTAGCCGACTTGCCCGGCCAGATTCATGAAGACCTGGGGCAGCACCACAAAGATCAGGCCGGGGCCTTGGGCCAGGTCGCCGGCTTCAACACCCGGCCCCAGGGTAAAAATGGCGGGGATGATAAGCAGGCCCGCCGAAAAGGCGATGGCGGAATCGACCAGGGCCACGATGAAGCCTGAGGAGAGGATGTTCTCCTTCTTGCTCATATAGCTGCCGTAGGTGATCAGCGCACCCATCCCCAACGAGAGGGAAAAGAAAGCCTGGCTGAGGGCCGAGTTGAGCACCTGGGCGGTGAGCTTGGAAAAGTCCGGAACCAGGTAAAAGCGCAGTCCGGCCAGGGCATGTTCGCGGGTGAGCACGTAGACGATCAAGGCGAAGAGCATCACCAACAGGGTGGGCATCAGGATGCGTGCCCACTTTTCGATGCCGCCTTTGATCCCACCCACCACGATGGCTAAAGTGGCCACCATGAAGGCGCCCATGTAAAGCAGGTTCTTCCAGGGCGAACCCACGAATCGGCCGAACTCGCCCTCGCTGGCCAGTCGTTCCAGCCCTCCCGTCACGCTTTCCAGGAAGTATCCGAAGACCCATCCGGCGATGACGATGTAAAAGGAGAGGATCATGATGCCGCAAAACACCCCCATCTTGCCCACCAGGTTCCAGGCAGTACCCGGCGACAGCATCTTCAGGGCTCCCACAGGGTTGCGCTGGGTGCGTCGCCCGATGGCGATCTCCAGCAGCACAACCGGCAGGCAGACCAAGAAGACCAGCACCAGGTAGATGATCACAAAGGCCGCTCCCCCGTTGCGGGCCGTATAAGTGGGGAAGCCCCAAATGTTTCCCAGCCCCACAGCCGACCCTGCGGCGGCCAAGATGAATCCCATTCGCGAACTCCATTGACCTCTGGCATGTTCCATATTCCTAATTTGCACCATTTGGAGGCAGAACGGAAGAGCGGACGGGGAAAAAGTTGTCAGTTGGCAGTTGTCAGTTGGCAGGTCGGAGGGAGCCAGCGGAGCAGAAGGAGACAGGAATCAGGAGGTGGGAAGAGGAACAGAACGGATCCCGAGTGAGTTCAAGAAGTCCGCTTCTGCAGTTGGCAGTTGGCAGTTGGCAGTTGGCAGTTGGCAGAAAGATGGTACCATCTGCAGACCTTGGACCTTGGACCTTGGACCTTGGACCTTGGACCTTGGACCTTGGACCTTGGACCTTGGACACTTACCGGCCATCCCCAGCCAAAAATCCCTGAATAAATCTCAGGCCTTGCCGTAAGTGCTTTGTTCACCATGAGTAATACCGCATCACTGATCTGTCACCAATTGGTCAAAGTTTTCGACACCACCAGGGCCGTGGATTCGCTGGACCTGAGCGTTCCTCAGGGCAAGATCTTCGGCCTGCTGGGCCCCAACGGGTCGGGAAAGACAACCACCATCCGCGTTGCACTGGGGATTTATCTGCCCGATGGAGGTTCGGTGCAACTGCTGGGATCGAGCGATCCGTTGGCTGTCCGACACCGGGTGGGCTACCTTCCCGAAGAGAGGGGCTTGTACGCCAAGATGAAGGTCCAGGAGCAGCTGGCCTTCCTGGCTTCCATCCGGGGGCTCAGCTCTCACGAGTCCAACAAGAGGGCCGCCCAGTGGCTGGAACGCCTGGAATTGGCCGAGCGGGCCAAAGCCTTGACGCGAGACCTCTCCAAGGGCATGCAGCAGAAGATCCAATTCGCCTCGGCTGTCATCCACGATCCGGAGCTGGTCGTCCTGGACGAGCCTTTCACAGGCCTGGATCCCATCAACACCCGTTTGCTCAAGGAACTGATTTTGGAGCAAAGCCGCAAAGGGACCTCGATCGTCCTTTCCACCCATCGCATGGAACAGGTGGAGGCGATGTGCGAGTCGATCTGCCTCATTTCGGATGGAAAGCCTGTGCTGAGCGGTCGGTTGGCCGAAATCAAAGCCGGCTACGGAAAGAACACCGTCACTTTGGAGTACGGCGGCGAGCCCGGCGCGCTGGACGGGATCCCCGGCGTGCTGGACGTGCGCGACTCGGGGCGTGAAGCTCGTCTGCAGCTCGAAAAGGGGTCCGATTCCCAGCAGGTTCTCAAGGCTCTTGTCGATCGTGTCGAGGTCCGCTCCTTCCGCTTGGAGGAGCCTCACATCGAAGAGATTTACGTGGAAAAGGTAGGCGCTGCCAAGGCGGCCCGCCAGCAAATGGGATCGCAACAGGGGTTGCAGGCGCAGGAGGCGTCCCAATGAGTTTTCAGCAAGTCTATAAAGTGGCCCGCAGGGAGTACATCGCCCGAGTGCGCAACAAGGCCTTCATCATCATGACCATCATGGTGCCGGCCTTCATGGGAATCTATATCGCGGTGTTGCCCCTCCTTTTCGAGGGGGCGGGCAAGGAAGAGCTGAAGATTTCGATCTTGGACGGCGAAACCGGTTTGGGCGGCAGCCTCGCCGAACGCCTGGAGTCCGTTTCGTCGCCGCGGTTGGAGGTGGCCGAGAACCTGATCGTGACCGACCTGACCGATGAAGCGCGCCAGCCTTTCAACGCAAGAGTCCTCCAAGAGCAGTTGGATGGCTACATCGTGCTGGCGCCGGACCCGGAGATCTTGGCAACAGCCCGCTTTTACGCCCGCGAATCCAACCCGAATCTGATCCGGAGGCTGGAATTGGCCGTTCATACCACCCTGCTCACCGAGATCCTGGACGGCAGCGGAGTGGATGTCGACCGTGTCAAGAAGGTGCAGCGATCGGATGTGGAGATCGTGACAGTCTCGTCCGAAGGTGAGGAGGAGGGCGGATTCGAAGTCGCTTTCTTCAGCACTATTGCCCTCACCATGCTGCTTTACATGGCCGTGCTGATCAACGGGCAAGGGATGGCCATGGCCATCGTGGAGGAAAAGTCTTCCCGCCTCATCGAAGTGATTTTGGGGGCAGTGACGGCCGCCGAGTTCATGGCAGGCAAGATCCTGGGAGTTTTGGGGTCGGGGCTGACCCAGCTGGGCATCTGGATCGGCGGAGCCCTGATCATGGTGCTCTTCGCCCTGCCCGCCATGGCCATGGGCACTGCCGAAACAGGCTTTGACCTGTCCTCTTTCCTCAGCTTCAACCTGCTCTTTTACTTTGCCATCTTCTTTGCCCTGGGC
Organism: Acidobacteriota bacterium; assembly: GCA_028277865.1. GTDB lineage: Bacteria > Acidobacteriota > UBA6911 > RPQK01 > DATIPO01 > JANQFM01. The sequence continues at coordinate 772 of JANQFM010000857.1, read as the reverse complement.
TACCTGCTCTACTCGACCCTTTTCGCCATCGTAGCGGCCACCTGCACCAGCACCGAGGAGCTGAGCCAATCGTTGTTTCCGGCCATGCTGCCCATCATCATTGCGCTCTTCGCCTCGATGTTTGCAGCCATCAGCCCCAGCGCCTTGGCGACCCGCGTCCTGAGCCTGATCCCCTTGTTCACTCCCCTGGTGATGCTGGCACGCGTCAACGTGCTGATGCCGCCCCTGTGGGAAATTTGGCTGGGCATCATCTTGCTGGCATTGGGTTCGCTGGGGGCGGCCTGGCTGGCGGCCAAGGTCTTCCGCTTCGCTTTGCTGATGCAAGGCAAGCGGCCTTCCTTCAAGGACATCGCCCGCATGATCCGAGCTGCTTAATCCGAATTTCTCATGGAAGGCTCAGGGGTTCCAAGGGTCTGCGAATCGGGGGTCGGTCAGAAATCCTTCATCGGTAAGGCTTTTCAAGAATTCGATCAGATCCGATTTTTGCTGCTCAGTCAGCTCGAATCCCTTCAGTAAAGGGCTCTTGAGGCGATTGCTGCGGCCTTGTCGGCCGCCGGACGCATAGTGCTCCACGACTTCCCCCAGTGTGGCAATGCTGCCGTCGTGCATGTATGGTGCGGTGACCGCGATGTTGCGCAAGGTGGGCGCCCTGAAGCGGCCCATGTCGCGGAATCGTTTGGTCAGCTTGTGCAGTCCTGTATCACTGGAGGGATAGCTTCCCCTACCGTCCAGGTTGTAGAGCCCGGTGTTGTGAAAGACTGCCGGCGGTTGC
>JANQFM010000813.1 GCA_028277865.1 Acidobacteriota bacterium | reverse complement strand
CCGGAAGGCTTGCATCTTCTGCTGGTATTCCTCCGAGTCCGGCGAGAGCCCCTGCTTGCGCAGCGTCTTGTCGTGGTCTTTTTCCTGGCTCATGTACTCGGAGATCTCGCTCATGGAGACGAACGAGTCGCTCGGTTGCAGCACGCCGTCAGGGAAGCAGGCCAGCAGGTCGTTTTCGACCTGATTGAGGCGGTCCAAATCGGGATCGACCAGCAGCAGTGCCAAATCGGCCTTGTGTCCCCAGACTGAATAGCAGTGGGCCTGGCAGTTCTCATGCCGGGTGAAGTCGCGCAAGGCTTCTGCGAAGCCCTTTTGGGCAGCCTCTTTCTCTTCTTCCGAGCAGCGGTTCCAGTGCCTTCTGTCGATAGTGTAAAAGATGTGCAGTACAAACCAGCCTTCTTCTGAGCGGATGGGTTGAGACATGTTGCCTACTATATACAGGCCAGTCGCATTCTGCAAGTTGGGCCATGCTAGGGCAGATCGCCCTAAGAAATTTAAAAGCAACAGCTTAGGCCTCATCCAATTGCCATTGCTTGCCACTATTTGCAGCAGCGACGCATCGGCCTTCGGTTCCGACAGTGCTGCATCAGAAGAGACACCGCAGAGAGCGCAGAGAGGGAGCGCAGAGCACGCAGAGAAGAGCATTCATGCCGACCGTATGATTGGCCCTATGCTATATTTGAGCGGTTATGGCGTTGCTTCGAGCGGCGGTTTTGGCTTCGGTCTTCATTTTGGCTGCCGCCTGCGGCAAGAGTAGCGACAAGCAGGTTCAAGAGCTGGTGGCAGGCTTCGGCGGCGCCGAGTTGCAAAAGAAGCAAATCGAAGTCACCAAGTTCGAGGGGGACGGGGAATTCGCCATGGCGGAAATCACTGTCCGCACCGCCGTCAAGCTGCGCAAGGAAAACGACCGCTGGGTGATCGACGAGGTCCGCCTGGGCGACCGCCGCTGGGAGAAGGCCGATCGCATCTGGGCCGCACTGGAGCAGCAAAGGCGTCAGGCTGCCTTGGAGCAACTCGACCAAATCCGCCAGGGAATTCAGCGATACCGTCAACAGAACTCACAAGTCCCCCAGTCTGAAGGGTTTACAGCCTTAATCGACGAGTTGGCACCCCGCTTTTTGAGTCAGGTCATCCGAATCGATCCCTGGTCAAACCCCTTTCAGTACCGGCCGCTGGGTACCGACCGCTACGATCTCAGATCGGCTGGCCCGGATAGAAGGTTTGAAACGCAAGACGACGTTTACTTGGAGAGCCCCTGAAATGCGCATCAATACATTGCTTGTCTTGGCTGCTGTCGCGCTGGCCCCGTCCATGCCGGCCTGCTCAGTCCAATCGGCCCAGGCCAACAGCTTCGACTGGATTCATGATTATGAGATGGCTCTCGAGAAGTCCCAGGCCCAGTCCAAACCGATTTTTGCCTACCTGGAAACCGATTGGTGCACGTATTGCCGTGAGATGGAGCAGACGACTTTGATAGACCAGCAGCTCATTGAGGATATGGGCAGCAAGTATGTCTGGCTCAAGCTCAATGCCGAGAGGGACGAAGAAGGCATTATGCTGCGCGACCGCTTCGGCATCAACAGTTTCCCGGGGATGCTGATCCTGACCTCCAAGGGAGAGGAGGTCGATCGCCTCACAGGCTACCTGTCCTCCCAGGAATTCCGCCAAAAGGTCGAATGGCTGGCCCATGGCCCCATGGCCGTCAAGCGGTTGAACGAGCGGCTCGCCCAGGCTCCCGAAGATGCCGAACTGCACTTCCAGCTGGCCGAACGCCGCCGCGCCCGCGAGGAATACCCCTTGGCGGTCGAGTCCTACGGCCGCTACCTGGAATTGGATGCCCAAGACCAGTTTGGAATGCTCGATCATGCCCTTTATTACCGGGCAGCCATGCTGAGCATGACAGGGGATATCGACCAGAGCCTGCAAGACCTGCTCCGGCTGGAAGACAAGTTTCCCCAATCGCGCTACATGCCCGACGCGGTATTGCTCAAGGGCCAGATCTACCAGCACAAGGGACAGCGCTCCCAAGCCCGCAAGGCCTTCCGAACCTATCTGGCCAAATACCCCGCCCACGGCTATGCTGAGCGGGTCCAATCACTTCTCTCCCGCATCCCCGAAGACCTTCCCATGGTCAAATCGCACTGAGGAGGGTCTTCAGCCGATTCCTCCAAAAACCCACCATGAGTGTGCTGGTCCGCGTCAAGCGTAGCTGCACCTAAAAATATTCCAAACATCATTGGACCTTTTTGACGAAGCCTGCATCTAAAGGCAGGAAGAGTCAGGAATTATTGATTAACCAACATATGTATGGGGTGAGCTATGTGCAATGGATCTCAATTTATCCTCTATATTGCCATGCTGGTGAGCCTTTCGGGCTACTTGTTGGCGCAGGTGACCGATGACTTCGGGCAGGCCCACGGAGGCCCGGAGTTGGACCGTGCGGCCTACGTGCTGGTCGAAGGCAGCCTGGACGACGGCCAGCCCGCCCGGCTCAAGATCCGCGACAATCAGAGCCGCCTGGAGGCTCCCGGATACACCGCCCTGTCCGATGGTGGACTGCAGCAATGGTGGAAGGCCGGATCGGTGCGGCGCAGCCCGGCCCGGGCTGCGCACCCTGGCCTGGACAACTCCCTTTTGATGCCCTTTCGGGCCGTGCTGCGGCTGGCCGAAGACTACCGCGACCGGGGGGTCTCCGAGGGCCGCCGCCATTTCGAGCACACCGCCGAGCGCCGCCGCTTCTGGGGTGCTGGGCCGGAGCGCTGGAAGGTTTCGCTGGAGTTCGATGCGCAGACCGGGCTGCTGTCCGAATGCCGGATCGAGGCGCTGGACGGCGCGTTCGATCCGATCGTCATCGCCTACTCGGACTACCGGCAGATGCAGGGCATCGCCGTGCCCTTCCGCGTCACCCGCCACTGGGGCGAGCGGCTGGAACTGGGGCTGAAAGTCGAGTCAGTCGATTTCCAGCCTCCGCTGACGCCCAAGGAATTCGAGGTGGAGCCATGAAGGGAATGAAGGCGATGAAATATGGCGATTGGCAGTTCGCAGTTCGCATTCAGGAGCACAGGTCCAGAGCCTTTAACCGCCAGCCTCCCACCGGCCTTGGGCTTTGGGCCTTGCTGATCTTTCTGGCCCTGCCGGGCACCTCTTTGGCCCAGGACGACCCGATGCAGGAGGAGAAGTACAAAACGGGGCTGGTGCCCACCCACACCTACTCCGCCTTGGCCGGGCTTGGCAGCGTGGACCTGTACACGGGGGGCTTTACAGTGGCCATCCCGCTGCTTTCGCTGCCGGGGCGGGCCGGGCACGACCTGGACCTGACGCTGTCGTACAACAGCAAGCAGATCGTGCGCTACCCCTACCTGGGCGGCCATGCCGTGCGCTTTTACGACGAGGGCCACACGGTGGGACGCTGGAAGCTGAACATTTGGCCCCAGCTGCAGCAGGAGGGCTCCGTCTACTACTTCACCTCGCCGGACGGGTCCGTGCACCGCATCGCCTGGAACCCCGACCACGGTGCCTGGGTCAGCGACGACTCCACCAACATCCGCGTCAGCGGCAGCAAGGTGCAGTACCTGAGCGGCGAGCGCTTCGACTTTTCCTCCTATAACAGCCTGCGCGAGGTCTATCACCAGGACAGGAACGGCAATCGCATCACCTACCAGTTCGAAGAGATCCCCACCTTCCCTCTCGGCAGCGTCATCCGCCCGACCCGCATCATCGACACCCTGGGCCGCACCGTTGAGCTGGCCTACACGGGCAGCACAAGCACCACCCTGGCCTCTCTGACGGTCAAGAACCACGCGGGGGCCAACCTGACCTGGAGCTTTTCCTACACCACGATCGAGATCCGCATGCAGGAGGAGAGCTCCTACGACGTGCAGTACGAGTTTCTGTACGAGTACCCGTCACTGCTGAACGGTGTCACCCTGCCCGACGGGCGCAGCTACCAGTTCACCTACGACCATGAGGTCTACACCGACGGGCGGACCTACTACTTCGACCTGGGGACACGCTGCCAGCTGACCTCCCTGGTGCTGCCCACAGGCGCTTCCTATGCCTTCGACTACCGTGTTCCCTACGGCTTCAGCGCGGACGCAGCCTCAGATGCCATGGTGAGCCAGTACCTGGATCAGGTGAGCGTCGATCCGGTGGGGGGCGGCGCCTTCAGCACCGACTACACCTATGTGCCCTACAGCTACGACCCCGATTTTCTGGAAAAGACCGTCGAGTATCGGGCCGACGGCAGCAAGCGCGAGGTGGACTGGAACACCTGGGGTACCGGCGCAGAGTTGCGCAGCAAGCAGCGCATCTACGACACCGACGGCTCGACGGAGCTGCAGGAGGCCTTCACCACCTGGGGCACCACCGCCTCGGGCAAGACAGTCACAAAGTCCAAGGTCAAGCACAGCGCCAGCGGCACCTGGGCCTACACGGAGCGGACGCTGGACGAGTACGGGCGCGAGGTGCTGTCCTGGAACCACGACTACAGCCGATCCAACGCCTCCGGCTCCGGTCCCCAATACGCCTTCCGCACCACAGGGGTGCGCCGCTGGTTCGACCTGGACAGCACGCATTGGCAAAGCCGCCTGCTGCGCCAGGACAGCCTGCGCTGGGAAGGCCAGGAGGTGGTCACCGGCTCGTCCGAGTACCTGTACGACCAGTACCCGCTGAACGACCGCGGGACGGTCACCGGCCAAGCGTCCGGCTACGGGGCCTCCAACACCAACCGGGGCAACCTGACCACCGCGCAGGTGTACGATGCCCTGAACGACCGCTTCCTGGAGTCGGAGACCCACTTCGACACGCTGGGAAACCCGGTCAAGCAAGTGGACGTGCTGGGCCGCGAGACCCTGATCGCCTATTCGGCCTCCCATCACTATGCCTACCCCACTCAGGTGACCAACCCTCTGGGGCACACTTCACAGGTCGGCTACAACTTCCACACCGGCCTGCCCGTCTCCTGGACCGACGCCAACGGGCAGGTCACTACCCAAACCTACGAAGCCTACAACCGGCCCCTCAAGCGCACCCTCCCGGACGGGGGCTGGGCGGACTGGGCCTACTGGGACGAGTACAACAGCGGCGCCCACCGGACGCGTGTGCGGACGAGACGGCAGCTTTCCAGCACTGTCAACCGGGTCCGCAACGACTACTTCGACGGGTTGGGCCGCCTGCTGCGAACGCGCCACAGCGAAGGCGGCGGCATCTACACCTACATCGATCGCCAGTACGCCCTGTGCGGCTGCTCGGGCCGCACCTCCAAGGTGTCGATGCCCTACCGCTCCGGCGATCCGGTCTACTGGACCGCCACCGAGTACGACGGGCTGGGCCGGGTGCGCAAGCTGATCCCCCCTGACGGCAGCCCTGCGCTCAACTTCACCGAATACCGCTACGGC
>JANQFM010000781.1 GCA_028277865.1 Acidobacteriota bacterium | reverse complement strand
GGGGTTGCAGATGCAGGGGCTGAAGATCTCCAGCCTGCCCTCCGAAACGATTCGCTCCCGTTTCGACTTGACCCTTTTTGCGGTGGAAGCTGAGGACGGATTGCTGGGGACAGCCGAGTACAGCCGCGATCTCTTCGATCCCACCACGATTCAGCGGCTGCTCGGTCACTTGAAACGCCTGGCTGGCGAAGTTGTACGCCGACCGCAGTTGCAGCTAGCCGATTTCCCCCTGCTCAGCTACTACGAACGTCACCAATTGACCATCGAGCGGAACGACACGGCTCGGCATTTGCCTTCCCCTGAGACCATTCCCGCGCTTTTTGCCCGCCAAGTGAGCCGACGGCCCGATGCAGTGGCGCTGTCAGCGGACAACCAGTCGCTCAGCTACTGCGAATTGGAGCGCCGTTCGCGGACCCTGGCTCGGCTGTTGCAATCCGAAGGCGCTGCCAGCGGGGCGGTGGTGGGTTTGCTGGCTGAGCGAAGTCTCGGGATGGTGTATGCCATTTTGGCCATCTTGCGCAGCGGCGCTGCTTACCTGCCGTTGGACGCCCGCTCCCCAGCCCGGCGCATCTCCTTCATGCTCAAGCAGGCTGGCGCCGACACCGTCTGGACCCATCGAAGGCTGGAATCTCAGCTGCCCCAGGGCATTCGGAAGCTCCGGTTGGAGCAACGACCAGCCGAAGCGGCGCCGCTTTCCCGTTGCGCGCCTGCTGTGGATCCGCTCGATCTGGCTTACGTCATGTTCACTTCCGGCTCGACCGGGACTCCCAAGGGAGTAGCCGTTCCCCACCGGGCGGTGGTCCGATTGGTCCGGCAAGCCGACTACGCCCGCTTCGATGCGGACCAGGTCTTCCTGCAACTGGCACCCATTTCATTCGACGCATCCACCTTCGAACTGTGGGGGGCGCTGCTCAACGGCGCCCGCCTGGCGCTCTTTCCGCCCCAACTGCCCGAGCCGGAAACTCTCAAGCAGCACATCGTGCGCTGCCAGGTCACAACCTTGTGGCTGACCGCTCCCCTTTTTCACCTCATGGCCGAGCGGCAACCGGATGGGCTGGCTCGGTTGGATCAACTGCTGGCCGGAGGCGACGTGCTCTCTGCGCAAAGTGTGAACGCGGCGCTGCGGGCCGGTTTGCGTCGCCTCATCAACGGCTACGGGCCGACTGAGGGGACTACCTTTAGCTGCTGTTTCGAAAGGGTGGCAGAGCCCAGAGTGACACAGGAATCCCTGCCTGTGAAAGAAGTCTCTGCAGAGAGCCGAACTCCGGAGGCTCGGACTGTCCCCATTGGAATTCCGATCTCCAACACCACCGCCTATGTCCTGGACACCCGGCATAGTCCGGTCCCCATCGGCGTGACAGGAGAGCTTTTCGTCGCAGGCCAAGGCCTGGCGCAAGGCTACGTCGGACTCCCCGGACTGACCGCCCAGCGCTTCCTCCCCAACCCATTTGCCGTCGACTCGACCGCCGGGAGCGCCCGCATCCCTGCAGGCTCGGGCTTCGGAGTCCCCGGCAACAGTCCCGGACTGCAGAGCCCGCAAGGATGCGGGCGCTCCCGGGGCTTTGGAGAACGCCTTTACCGAACCGGCGACCGGGTGCGCTGGAGAGCCGAAGGGGTCCTGGAGTTCCTGGGACGCCAGGACCAGCAGGTGAAGATCCGAGGATTCCGCGTGGAGCCCGCCGAAATCGAAGCCGCCCTGGCCCGCCATCCCCAGGTGGCTGAATGCGCCCTGGCGGTGCGTCAGGTCAAAGGCGAAAAGCAACTGGTGGCATTTTTGACCGCTTCCAGCTCCGACATCTTACCGGAGCCCTCCCTTCTGAATTCCTTCTTAAGCTGCAGATTGCCCGATTACATGCTGCCGGCCCACTACGTCCGGTTGGATTCGCTGCCCAAAACCTCCAGCGGCAAGCTGGACCGCCGGGCCTTGCCGCTGGAGTCGATCCAACGCGCCGTGGACCGCGCAGAGAGTCCCCAAACTCCCACCGAAGAGGTCTTGGCCGGCATTTGGGCCGACGTGCTGGAAGTCGAAAGCCCCGCTCGCCGGGATCACTTTTTCGAGCTGGGAGGCCATTCGCTGATGGCCAACCGGGTGGCGGCCCGCATCCGCACAGCCTTCGAGGTCGACCTGCCCCTGCGAGCCCTTTTCGAAGCGCCCACATTGATACAGCTAGCCCGCCGCATAGACCGGCTGCGGGAGGCCGGAGCCGTTGCGCTGCCGCCATTGGTGCGCCGCCGGTCCGACGATCCTGCACCCTTGTCCTTTGCTCAGCAGCGCCTCTGGTTCCTCGACCAGCTAACGCCGGGAACGCCCATCTACAACATCCCGGTTTCCCTCCAGGGAAGGGGCGAATTTCACCTGCCCACCCTGCAAGCCAGCCTGGAAAAGATCGTCCAGCGTCACCGGATCCTGCGCAGCCGCTTTCCCCAGGTCGACGGCCAGCCCGTCCAAGTCATCGACGAGCAGAAGCCCGTCTATTTGCCGGAAGTCGATCTCACGGCCTTGCTCAAGCCGATCTGCGATCTGGAACTGACACGCCTGGCACGCCGGGAGTTCGGCGCATCGTTCGACCTCTCCCAGGGTCCGCTCCTGCGGATGACACTGCTGCGGCTGCACTCAAAGAGCAACGCCTTATTGGCCACCTTGCACCACATCATCGCCGACGGATGGTCGCTCGACCTGCTCCGGGATGAGCTGGTGCAGCTCTACCAGGCCTACAGCTCAGGAAAGTCGGCCCAGCTTCCGCCTCTTCCCATCCAGTACATCGATTATTCGGACTGGCAAAGGCAGTTGCTGCAAGGGGATTATTTGAAGGCGCAGCTCGATTACTGGAAGAATCGTTTGGCGGGAGCTGCCGAGCTGCCGCTCCCCTTCGATCGTCCTGAGCCGGAACGCCCCACCTTCCAGGGTGCCGAATTGGCCTTCGAGGTCCCTTCCGCCACGGCCGACCGATTGCGGCAGCTCAGCCGTTCGCAGGACGCCACGTTGTTCATGACCTTGACGGCAGCCCTGCAGCTTGTACTGGGATTGAGGGCCGGCCAGCAGGATGTCAGCATCGGAACCCCGGTGGCCAACCGCTCCCGCCCCGAAACCCAGAAGCTGATCGGACTCTTCGTCAACACGCTGGTGCTGCGCACCCGCTTCTCGGACGGCCTCACCTTCAGCCAACTGCTGCGCCGCGTCCGCCAGGCTGCCCTGGAGGCCTATTCCCATCAGGACGTCCCCTTCGACAAGATCGTCGAAGCCGTCCAACCCGACCGCTCGCTGGCACGGGAGCCTCTCTTCCAAGTCATGTTCTCCTTCCAACGCGGCAGCCATACGGACTCCGCCTCCCACGATCCCAATCCCGGTGCCTTGAAAGCCTTCGACCCCGGCCGTCAGTACGTGCAGCGCGACCTGACCCTGACCGTCACCGACACCGGCCTCGAGCTGCGCGGCGGATGGACCTACCGCTGTGACCTCTTTAACGCCTCCACCATCGCGAGCCTCTCGGAATCTTATCTGGGTGTGCTCACCCAAGTCATCCAGTCGCCCCAAATCCGCCTGGGCGAAGTGGAATCCCGCACCCCCTCCGAGCGCCGCCGGGAGGAAGCCGAGCAGAGGCGGCACGGCAAGTCAAAACTGAAGTCGCTGCTCAAGATTCAGTCGCGCGAGTAAGGTGTGGAATAGGTAGCATTTCTAGCGAGGCAGCGCCTCAGACCGGAAAGACCGGGAGCGCCCGCATCTTGCGGGCTTCTGGAGTCTGGATCCGCTCGGCTGCCAGGATCGGGATCCCTCCAGAGGCAGAGGCCCCGTTGCGGGCGCTCCAAA
>JANQFM010000759.1 GCA_028277865.1 Acidobacteriota bacterium | reverse complement strand
GGTCTTCTTCTGCAGTTCCATGAGCCGGAGCAGGTCGTCGACCTCTCGATCGCTGACCTCGGCCATGCCGTAGAGGCGGTCGAAGAGGTGATAATCCGTGAAGATGGACGAGAAGAGCTGGCGAAAGGCATTCTGATCCCCCGGCTGCAAAGGTTCGCCGTCAACCAGGATCTCGCCCGAGACCGGGTTGTAGAGCGCGGTCATCAGCTTGAGGAGGGTCGATTTCCCGCTGCCGTTGCCGCCCACGATGAAGAGCAATTCCCCTTGCTTGATGGTGAGGTTGACCGGCCCGAGCGTGAAGAGGGGTTTTCCGGACTTGTCCAGGTAGCGGAACAGCACGTTGCGGAACTCGATTTCCTGAAAGTCCTGGGGGATCCATCCCGGGCCTTCGGAAGGCTGTCCCTCACTGCATTGGTCGAGCGTCTGCTCCAGGCCCTCGATGCCCGCAGCGGCGACACCGGCTGTCGAAAAGACCGGAATGGCGCCGACCAACCCCGTCAGCGGGCCGATGATGAAGAGAATGGCGGTGGTGATCTTGGTGACGTCCTCGCTGTAGGTTTGGCTGAAAAGGGGCAGGATGAAGACCATGGCGCCGATCAAGAGGTAGAAGAGGGTCTGGGTGAATATGAAGTAGTTGGCGAACTGCAGGCCGGTCCGGCCCTTCAGATCAGCCACCGAGTCTGCGATCCGCACCAGGTGATTCTGCAGCGATCGGCCTCGGGCCGGATTGAGCTTGACTTCCTTGAAGCCTTCCAGAAGATGGGTCAAAAGGTCGAAGAAGTCTTCTTCCCGTTCGTTGGAGCGCTGCAGGTCGTCGACGAGTTCCTTGCGTCTTCTGAGGTGGACGGAAACGCCGATCCCGACGATCGCCAGCGCCAGGATGGAAGCGGCCAAAGACAGGTACAAGATGTAAAGCAGGCTGAAAGTAACCAGCACGGCCGACTGGCAGGCGATCATCAAGGGCGCCGTCGACTGGGAGATCGTCTGCGTATCCCGGTTGACGCTGGCGTAGACTTGCGAACGCCCCAGGCCTTCCAGGGAGTACAGGTCGGCGGCGGCGATTTTCCGGGACAGTCGGACCCGGATGCGCTTGACGACCTTTTCGACCTCCACCGTCGAAATCGACATCAGGTGCCGCTGGGCAACGACGTAGGCCAGGATGGCGATGACGAAGAGCAGCAGCAGGCGATTGTCCGGCTCGTCTTCCGAGATGGCGTGGGCGGCCGCGTTGACGATGGCCAGGATGAGGGCGTTGCTGAGGCCGGCGATGCCGGCGATGGCAAAGATGCCGACGGCCGAAAGCTCTGATTCCTTGCGCAAGAAGTGCCAGAATCTCATTCAGGCCGCCTCAGGCATGCGATCAGGGTTCTTGTGGGCATGAGATTGGATGCGTGTTGGGTCATTTTGTATTCGAGTCCGTGCGAAGAGCCTGCCGCAGCCTCTTTTCGCACTCGGATATTGGATTGGGCCCCCGCGCAGCAGCCTTGTTCTTCGGCACAGTCTTTCGGCGAAGCTTCGCCGCAGCCCCTTGCAGCTCCTCGGCGTAATAAAATCCCGTTCCGCTGCGGTCATCGGGATCCTCGAGGCTCTCCTTAATCCGTTCGAAACGCTTCTCCATCATGACCTGGCTGTCCGCCGAGAGGGGAATGTGATCGGCGTCCCTCACCAGATCCGGGATCCGTTTGACCAGGAATTCCAGGAACTTCAGCATGTCGGGCCGTTTCAGAGCCGTCTTTCGGACATAGAGCACCAGGTGCCGAGCCATCCGGCCATAGGCGCCGGAGCGGATCGTCTCCCTGGTCGGGCATACCGGCCCGTCCCCGCTGTCGATGGCGACAGCTCTAAGGCTTGATTGGTTTTCGTAATAATCTTTCGCCTTGAGGTAGCCGAGGGCGTAAGGGTCTCCGGCGATGGCGCCGACCAATGTTTCGTTGTCGCTGGTCGTGAAGAAGTCATGGCGCATCTGCTGACCGCCGTCAATTCCGAAGAGGGCGCCGCTGAATTGCTTGAAGGGGGCGGATCCCTCGACGGGCCCGCACAGATTCACCGACTGGTTCCCCGCCCCCTCCCCGATGGAATCGCTTCCCCGGCAGCCCTTGAGGGGGTCGGCCTGCAGGATCTTTTCAACCATCCGCCAAGTGCGGACATTGGCTTCTGCCGAGACCTGCCAGATCTTCCTCAGATCCTCGATTGTCAAGCATCTCAATGGGTTTTCCCACTTGCGGACCGCAGCGGGATCCCGTGTGACGACCACGGCGATCCCCAGGTGCCCCATGGGGAGCTCGATGACATCGTCAAGAGCGCTCCGGATCTCTTCGGGCGTCATCGAATAGTCGTCGCTGAGTGTCTTTTTGAATTCTTCCAGATCTGTGCCTGCCATTGGCCTGGATGTAATTGCTATATCGACGACCGACATCTCTCTCCTGCGTTCGTCGACACGCCTGGAAAGCTCATCGCGGCTTTTGTACTCAGAACCCGATCGCGACCTGGCTCCAGCCAAAAACCACTCAAATCCGTCACCGCTGGTTGCCAAACGTATGCTGAGCTTCAAGCGGGGCATTTGCTCTTTGCGAAACTGCCTTGCGGCTTGAGACACGATCGGGAAGAAATTCCTAGATCCGGCAATCACGATGGGTGAATGTTTCTGATCCATGCGTTGCAACGGGTTCTCTCCATGCACCTCGGACTTGAATTCCACCTGGTCCCCGCTGCAACCGATGGAAACGAGGGGAATGAGGCAGAAAAGCGCCAGGAATACCAGGCGGCAGATCCGAAGATGACGAGGCGAAGAAGTGCTCAGGTCCGAGCCCTTTTGGACTCGACCGCCTTCTTGGGTGTCGTGAGGGCCAGGACGATGGCGGTGATGAGGGGGCTGAAGATGATGGAGAGCCCAAAGAACCCCCAGATCCCCAACGCCCTCTTCCTGGCGAAAAGCCCGACGATCAAGCACAGGATGAGGTAGGCAATGATGTATGTCATCGTTTTGACTCCTAGCGGGGCGGAACCTCAGGGCAGGGCTCCGGGTTCCGGGTTTCGGGCTCCGGGCCTCGGACTCCAGAATTTGTGACCCGGAACCCGGAACCCGAAACCCGGAACCCGAACCCCTTGACCGCCGCCGGACT
>JANQFM010000729.1 GCA_028277865.1 Acidobacteriota bacterium | reverse complement strand
GAGGCCGCGCAGGCGTACTGTCCGTACGTCGAGCAGGCCGAACGAGCGCAACGCAGCCAGGGCGGATGATTTGCGGCTCCGCAGTAGGCAATCCATGAGTAATTCGGGTTAGCCCGTCCCGAGTTCATCACGCGGCCTCAATCCTGGCAGCATAATTCCTCGCCTCTGAAACAGCGTTGGAGCAGCGACTCATTCAGTACCTTGGCATCACAGGAAGAGGAGGACGCGATGTCCAAGCAAAAGAACAAACGGCTCGTCAGGCGATACTATGAGGAAGTCGGAAACACTGGAGATGTTGACCGCATCGCCGACTTCATCTCCCCTGATTACGTTGAAGTGCACGACAATACGAGGTACCCGATCGGTATCGAAGGAGCCAAAGCCCATATCACCGGCGGTCATGAGACCTATTCGGATCTTCGCCTGACAGTGGATCGGCAAATCGCTGAGGGCGATTGGGTGGCGACACAGGTCACGGTTCGGGGGATCCATTCCGGGGGAGCTTGGATGGGGATCAAGCCTACAGGCAAGCCAATCGAATTCTCCTGTGTCAACCTGGACAAGGTGATCAATGGCCGCATAGTTGAGCATGGCGGCGCAGCCAACATGCTCGACCCTCTGCTGAAGGTCGGCGCCATCAAGGTGGTCGGCCCCGAAGACGATTAGAAAAAGGAACCCGCGGGCTTACCCTATTTATCCCTGTGAAACGTCAAAGCGGACAGGCGCACCCTCCCGTGCAGGTGATAAATTCGAAGCAGGTGTTGCCTCCCTGCGTCTGGCCTCCGCCTCCAGGGTTGCAATCGCCGTCACAGCTAATAGGGCAGGTATCGCAAGTGTTGGGACAAGTAGCCAGACAGGTGAAGTTGTCTCCACAAGTCTCTTTCATCGTCGGCTCCTCGCAAGTTCGATTGCTGCAAATCAAACTCGCGTTGGCATAGACGGTGCCTTGCCCGTTTCTCCCTTTGGTTGGCGTGGTGGCGAACGATTCGACCTGCAATTCATCCAAGTCAAGTTTGAGCTTCATGGCATCCTCCTCTTCGAAGCGGCCCTGCGGCCAAGCCGCTCGACGATTCAGGCATCGGCAGATGCTACTTGGGCTGCGGCACGATGCGGATGTAGGGCAGGGGCTCCTTCCAGCCCTCCGGGTACTTGGCCTTGGCATCCTCATTGGACACGGCCGGCAGAATGATCACGTCGTCGCCCTGCTGCCAGTTTGACGGCGTTGCCACCTGCTCAGCGGAAGTCAACTGGCAGGAATCCAGCAACCGCAGGATCTCGGCGAAGTTGCGTCCCGTGCTCATGGGATAAGTCAAGGTCGCCTTGATCTTCTTGTCGGGGCCTATGACAAACACCGACCGGGCCGTGGCGTTGTCCATCGGCGTCCTGCCCTCGCAAGTGTCTCCGGTGTCGGCGGGCAACATATCGTACAGTTTGACCACCTTCAACTCAGGGTCTCCGATGAGCGGATAATTGATGGCATGGCCCTGCGATGCCTCGATGTCCTTGGACCACTTGTGATGGTCGCTGACCCCGTCCACACTGATTCCCAGTACCTTGCAATTGCGCTTTTGAAACTCGTGCTTAAGGCCCGCCACAGCGCCGAGCTCCGTGGTGCAGACCGGCGTGAAATCCTTGGGATGCGAAAACAGGATGGCCCAGCCGTCGCCGATCCACTCGTGAAAACGAATGCTGCCTTCCGTCGTATCGGCCACGAAATCCGGTGCCGTATCGTTGATTCTCAGTGTCATAAGGTTCCTCCTTCGGGCAAATATTCTAGAGGTTTTGACGGGCGGTTGTCACGAGGTTTTGGAGTGGGGAATGGGGGAAGCCTGTCATAAAGTGCAAAAGACTCACGAAATTCACGCCAAATCTACTTTTTCTGGAATTTTTCGCGAGAGATTTCGTGCCATTTCCCGGGCTCCCCTTTACACTAGGGCTTTTGAAGGAGAAAAGCATGAAACGATCTCGGATCTTTTGGACGGCTGCAATGCTCCACCTTCTCTTGCTCTCAAGCGGACTCGACGCGCTCGCCCTGCAGCAGGACTCAGAATCTTACCTGCTGCCCAACGCGACGATTCAGGACATCTTCAACCGTGACAAGAACTACGACACCCTGGATGCGTTGGGGCCGGACGGCAATCACTTCATGATCCCCATCCAGCAGGAGATGTCATCGCTTCAGCTCATGACTCAGAAGACCTACCGCCTGGCCATGCTGGAGTTTTGCCCTGAGGTGAACCGGGAGTGGCGCCTGTCCACTTTCGGCAACCGCGGTTTCAAGATCTACTCCCTGAAAGATCGGGATGTCCGGCAAGTCCAGCTGCCCCAAGGCATCTTGATCAGCCACGTGACCTGGTCACCCGATGGCCGAAAGATCGCCTTCCTGGCGCATCTGCCGCAGGGGTCGCAGGTCTGGGCCGCCGACGTGGCAAGCGGGGACACCGCTCCCCTCCACGAAGCATACGTGATGGCGACCCTGGGCGGTATGCGCCGACGCGGCCCGACCACGGGACGTTCTCTGCTGCAGTGGACTCCGTCCGGATCGGTCATCACCCTGCTGGTCCCGGACGACCGCGGCCCGGAACCGCGCCCCAGCGCGATCCCCTCAGCTCCCATTGTGCGTCGGACCCGCGACAAGCCCACTCCCACCCGCACCCTGCCCTTCCTGCTGCGGACTCCCCATGACAAGGCGCTTTTTCGCTACTACACGACCGCACAGCTGGCCGAGCTGGCCCCGGGCCGACCGTTGCGCAAGATCGGGGCGCCGGCCATGTACGTCGGTTTCTCGCTGAGCCCGGACGGACGGCATCTGCTGGCCGAGAAGGTCGTCGAACCGCTTTCGTACATCGTGGGAGTCAACAGTTTCGCTCACGAACTGGTAGTGCTCGATCAGGAAGGGGCCACCCTCTCGGTCGTCCGCAAGACGCCCTTGCAGGAGGCCAGTCCCCGCGACCGAAACCAAGGACCCAACCGGGATCTTCCGCGTGAAGTCTCCTGGAGGCCGGACGGTGAAGGGCTCAGCTTCCTGCAACGCGAACCGCGCCAAGGCGATGACGAGGATGAGCCTGGTGACGAATCACCCAGAAAAGACCGCCTCATGCAGCTGACGGCGCCCTTCGACCTGTCACAAGCGAAGATCCTTGCCAGCAGCGAGAAACGGTTCAGCCAGGCCAGCTACTCCCGCGACGGCCGTTACGCTTTTGCAACCCTGAGCGGGAAAGGGAAGCAGGACATCATTGCCTACGACCTGAATGGCGCAAACTCCGCCTCCCACGTGCTGGCGGGTGACGTCGACACCGATGACGTCCTCAAACTGCCCGGCCGGCTGATCACTCGGAGAACCGGCAACGGCATCGCCTACGCCCTCCTGGCCAGTGACGGATCCGCAGCCTATCTGCAGGGCGAGGGGCACAAAGAGGACTTCAAGCCCCAGCCCTTTATCGACCGGGTGAACATCTCTTCGGGCGAAAAAGAGAGGCTCTTCGAGGGCTCCAAGGACATGTGGGAACGGCCGCTGGTGTCGCTGGACGACGATTTCGACCGAATGATCATCAGCCGCGAATCCAAGGCTGAATTCCCCGACAGCTACCTGTGGACTTCCGGCGGCGCCATGGAGAACCTGACCAACAATAGCGATCCCTTCCCCGAGATCACGGCAGCCAAAAGGGCCGACTTCTCTTTCCGGAGGCGCGACGGGCTAACGGTTCGCGCCCGCATCTCGCTGCCTGTCGGCTATGTCGAAGGCAGCCGCGTCCCGGCTATTTTCTGGACCTACCCCAGGGAGTACGAATCGGCCGAGGACTACCAGCGGGACGCCTTGCGCGGCCGCCGCAGCGTC
>JANQFM010000610.1 GCA_028277865.1 Acidobacteriota bacterium | reverse complement strand
ACCGGGCGGGAGTCATGGTGAAAGGTCGCTGGCTGCCCGAAAGCGAGATTCAGCAAAGGCTGGAAGAATCGGTGCAGTAGGGGGAGATTCACGCAGTGGCGCAAAACCGCGGAGAGGCAGAGGAAAAGAAGCAGAAAGCTGGTTGATTCCTTGCCTTGATTGCCCATGATTGAGATATCTCACAACACCTCCGAGGCCCTTGCCGATGCCCAACTGCAAAGGAATCTGGATTTCGCACTCTCGCATACACTGCGGGCTCGCGACCGGGCAGTGGCTGAGGTGGACAATTGGCAGGAGTTGCGACGCCACGCACGTCAGGTCAAGGCCCACACCATGGCTCGGCTGGATCACTACTTGCTCAAGCTGGAGGCCCAGATCCGGAAAAAGGGCGGCCAAGTCATCTGGTGCGGGGACGGTCGGGAAGCGGCAGGCTACATCACCGATTTGGCCCGCCGCAAAGGCATCCGGCAGGTGATCAAAAGCAAGAGCATGACGGGTGAGGAGATCCACCTCAACCAAGCTTTGGAGGCGGCTGGAGTCGAGCCTGTCGAGACCGATTTGGGCGAGTACATCGTCCAGGTGGCAGGCCAGGCGCCCTCGCACATCATCGCTCCCGCCCTGCATCTATCACGCGGCCAAGTGGGCGAACTTTTCGAGGAAAAGCTGGGAGTTGAGCGCAGCGAGGATCCCACCCGCATCACGGCCCAGGCCCGCGAGATCTTGCGCCAGCACTTTATACAGGCCGAAATGGGGATCAGCGGCGTCAACTTCGCCGTGGCCGACAGCGGGACGTTGGTGGTGGTTGAAAATGAGGGCAATGCCCGGCTGAGCATGTCGGCGCCCCGCATCCACGTAGCCCTGATGGGGATCGAAAAGGTCATCGCACGCAGCGCAGACCTGCCCGTTTTCCTCAAGTTGCTGATCCGCAGCGCCACCGGCCAGAAAATGAGCTCCTACGTGAACTTCATCCATGGCTCCCGCCAGTCTGGCGAAAGGGACGGGCCGGACGAGTTCTACCTGCTGCTGCTCGACAACGGCCGCAGCCGCATCCTGCGGGACGAAATGTTGCGCCAGACCCTTTACTGCCTGCGCTGCGGAGCCTGCCAGAACATTTGCCCTGTCTACCAGCGCATCGGAGGCCACGCCTACGGGTCGACCTACCAGGGCCCCATCGGTGCCATCTTGACTCCCCAGCTGCTTTCCCTCGGTGAGGTGCCCGAGCATCCTTTCGCCTCGTCGCTGTGCGGCGCCTGCACCCAGGCTTGCCCCGTCGAGATCGAGATCCCGCGCATCCTGCTGGAACTGCGCCAACGGGCACGACAGTGCAGAGGGAAAAAGCCGAAGCGATTGCAACGCATGGCGTTTCGCTGCTGGGCGTGGATAATGCGGAGCCCAAGGCGGTATCGGATCATTTCGCGCTGGGGACGGCGTGTCCTGACCAGGCTTCAGGGCAGCCCGCAACCGAAATGGCAGCCGCCTCCATTAATCCGCTGGTCGCGGTCGCGCCAACTCCCTCAGGTGCCTCGCCGCTCATTTCGGGAAAGGTATCCGCACAACCGCCTCCCGACTCCTCGGAGCCAAATTCTGCTGTAAGAATCGCTCCAATAAACAATAATCCTGCCAACAGGTATTCCCCTTCCCATCCGCCTCTGCTATAATTTTGAGAATAATTCTCAATTTCAAGACTGGGCGGTTCAGCCGGTCAGGGGATTGAGAGTGGTTGGCGGTGGCAGCGAACTGCGAGGTTACTGCTGATCGGGAGGGAAAGGCAAGATGTCGAGCAATGGAAACGGCAACGGCAACCGATTGATTCCGCTTTCCTCCCTGCAGGTCGGCGAGTGGGGAAGGATTGACAGTTTGCAGGATAGTGCAGACTTTTCCCAGCGATTGCACGATCTGGGATTCGTTCCGGGGAGCCTGGTCAGGGTTCGGCGTCGCTCGCCCTTGCGCGATCCCATCGAGTACGAAGTGCGCAACACCAGGATCTGCCTGCGCCGCAGGGAGTCGGATCACATCTTGGTGCATCCCGGTTCGCCGGACGAGGCTGCTGCCCTCTGAAACGACACCGGCTGGATGGCATCGAGCCGCAGTCCGGCCAATTCCTGATGAGAACCGAATCCAAACGTGAGTTCCCCTAGCGTCACCGATTTGTCCGGACGCCTGCCGATACTCGACCAATGCAGGCGCTACGCCTTGGTCGGCAGCCCCAACTCCGGCAAGACCACCGTCTTCAACGCCCTGACCGGACTGCGCAGCAAAGTGGCCAACTATGCAGGCGTTACCGTCCAGTGCAGCTCCGGGATCTTGAACGGGGCCCGGGGGCGCCAAGCCGAGTTGATCGACCTTCCCGGAACCTACAGCCTGGACCCCCTCTCTCCCGAAGAGAGCCTCACTCTGGATTTCCTGCAGGGCAAGATCCCTCATGAGCCCGCTCCCGACGGGATCGTCTTCGTAGCCGACAGCACTTCCCTTTCCCGTTCGTTGCCGCTGCTGGGCGGGGTGATTCAGCAGGGGATCCCGGTGGTGCTGGTGCTGACCATGATCGATGAGATCGAAGCGCGCAGGGGATCTGTGGACGTCCGCAGGCTGGAAAGCCTGCTCGGCCTGCCGGTCATTCCGGTCATCGGCAACCGGGGAGTCGGCATTCCCGAACTCAAGCTCAGCCTGCTCGGCGGACGGGCCTTGAAGCCGCCGCAGCCTCAGGTCCCCCCTCCCCAAGACGCCCTGCATCGCTTTCAGTGGGCCGACCAGATACTCCACAAAGCCTACCGATCCCCCACCCACGAAACCCCTCTGACCGACACCCTGGACCGTTGGATGCTCCATCCGGTCAGCGGCGTGCTGACATTCATCCTGGTAATGGTCTTCTTCTTCCAGGCCATCTTCACTTGGGCCGTCCCCATGCAGGACGGACTGGACAGCGCCGTGGCATGGATGGGAAGTTCCTTGTCTGCCCTGCTGCCCGATGGATTGGTCCAAAGCGTCATCGTGGACGGCATCCTGACCGGAGTGGGCAGCGTCATCGTATTCATCCCTCAGATCGCCCTGCTCTTCTTGCTCATCACTTTATTCGAGCAAATCGGCTACATGAGCCGGGCTGTCTTCGTCGTCGACCGGGTGATGAGCTGGGTCGGACTGGACGGGCGCAGCTTTGTGGCCCTGCTTTCCTCCTATGCCTGCGCCATCCCCGGCATCATGGCCACCCGCAGCATTCCCGATTTCCGCCAAAGGCTCACCACCATCCTGGTGTCTCCACTGATGACCTGCTCGGCACGGCTGCCCGTTTACACCCTTCTCATTGCTGCTTTTGTACCCGCCCAAACGGTATGGGGATTTCTGAGCCTGCAGGGATTGGTAATGCTGGGGCTGTACCTGCTGGGCTCCCTCACCGCCCTGATAGCGGCCGGACTGATGCGCAGGGGACCGCTGGGAGGGGATTCGATGCCCTTTTACGTGGAACTGCCTCCCTATCGCTGGCCCACCCTCAAAGCCTTGTGGCGGGGCGTCTCGAGCCCGGTCTCCCGTTTCCTGCGCCGGGCCGGGACGGTCATCTTGGTGGCTTCCATGGTCTTGTGGGCTCTGCTCAGCTTTCCACGCGTGCAAGTGCCTGTTTCGGTTCAACAGCAGGGAGAGGCGGCTGCCCAAAGCTATCAACTGGAGCGCAGCCTGGCGGCAGGCATCGGCCGGACGCTGGAGCCGGCCTTCGAACCGGTAGGGTTCGACTGGCGAATCAGCATTGGTTTGGTGGCCTCCCTGGCTGCTCGGGAAGTAATCGTCTCTACCCTGGCTCAAATCTACTCGGTGGAGGCAGAAGACGAAGATGACCCGGCTCTGCGCTCCGTCCTGCAGCAGCGCCTGGCACCCCCCGGCACCGCCTCGCCCACCCCCACCCAGCGGCTGGCCGTAGCCCTGGCTCTGCTCATCTTTTTCGTCTTTGCCCTGCAGTGCATGTCGACAGTGGCCGTGATGCGCCGCGAAACGGGCTCCTGGAAGTGGCCGATTGCGGCATTTTCGGGGATGTTCGTCCTGGCCTATGCCGCTTCTTTTCTGACCTACCGACTGACGCTATGGCTTGGCTAGGAGTCTGCGCGGTAGAAATGATCGTAGCGAGAAAGTGGGGAATCGAGGCCAGATTTCCTCGATTTTGAGGCTCATAGTCGTTCTATTTGCCGAAAAATCGGGGGAATATGG
>JANQFM010000584.1 GCA_028277865.1 Acidobacteriota bacterium | reverse complement strand
AAGATGCGGGCCTCTCCCTCTGGAGGGGTTCCGATCCTGGCAGCCGAAAGGGTCCAGACTCCAGACCAGAGGCCCGCAAGATGCGGGCGCTCCAGGTCTTTCTGGAAACCTGGAACCTGGAACCCGAAACCCTTCTGCGATCGGTCTGAGGCGCTGCCTCGTTAGGTATTAGGGCAATCCATGAGAAAGAGAAATCCGGGTTAGGCGACGGCATGAAAAACCGCCACCCGTTCGATGCTGGCAAGGTCTTGCCTCAATTCGGACAGCTTCCAGCCCCGTTTCAGGGCAATATCGCGCACCGCTTCGGCTTGGCCGCAGCCCAGTTCTACGGCGACCGGGGAATGGGGACTCAGGATCCGGTGGGCGTCTTGGAAGATCTTCTGGTAGACCTCCAGCCCTGATTCCCCGGCAAAGACCGCATGCCCGGGTTCATGCAGGAGCACGCCGCGATCGACCTGATTTTCCTGACGGGTACTTCCGTAGGGAGGGTTGGAGACCAAAAGGTCGTAGATGCGGCCCCGATTCAAAACAGGCGCCAAGCCGTCTCCTGCCATGACCTCGAGCCGTTGCAGGCAGTTCAGCCGTTGGGCATTGAGGCGGGTGACTTGCAGGGCTTGTTCCGAGATGTCGATGGCCGTCAGGCGCAGGCGGGAATCCTCGCAGAGCAGGCTCAGCCCCAGGCACCCCGACCCCGAACCGACTTCCACGACCCGCAAGGAATCGGCTTCGAAGCCGCTCAACAGCTCCAGGGCGGCTTCCACCAGCAGTTCGGTCTCGGGACGCGGGACCAGCACCGCCGGAGTCACCACGAATTCGCGACCGTAAAACTCCTGCCTGCCCCGCAAATACTGCAAGGGATAGTGTTGCAATCGGCGTTGCAGCCACTCCTCGAATTGTTCGGACTGACCGCTGTTGAACGGATATTCGGGGTGAGCGAGAAGGAAAGCGCGGCTGCAATCCAGAACCGACATGAGGATCAATTCAGCATCCTGACGTGGGCTGCGCAGGCCCTTGTCGTCCAGTTCCCGAGTGGCCCGCCGCAGAGCCTCCCGAATGGTCATGAGATCAATCCTGCCGAAATGACAAAACGAAAAACCCGACAACTGCACTCTGGAGCCCGCAGTGACGCGGCCGCTCCTGCTCTGCTCCCTTCTTCCTGACTCCTGACTCCTGACTCCTGTCTCCTGGCTCGGTGGTCAGTGCACTTGCTGCTGGCGCAGGGCATCGGCCTGATGGGAGGTGATGAGCGCCTCGATGATCTCGTCCAAGTTGCCTTCCAAGACCGATTCAAGCCGGTGCAGGGTCAGGCCCAGACGGTGGTCCGTGACGCGGTTTTGGGGGAAGTTGTAGGTGCGGATCTTCTCGCTTCGGTCGCCGCTGCCAACCATGTTGCGGCGGTTCTCGGCGATCTCGTCTTGCTGCTCGGCCTGAGCCTTTTCATGCAGCCGCGAACGCAGCACCTTCATGGCCTTGGCCTTGTTCTTGATCTGCGACTTCTCGTCCTGGCAGGTCACCACTTCGCCGCTGGGCAAGTGTGTGATCCGAACAGCCGAATAGGTGGTGTTGACCGATTGCCCTCCCGGGCCCGAGGAGCAGTAGGTGTCAATGCGCAGATCCTTGGGGTCGACCTGGATGTCGACCTCGTCGGCTTCGGGAAGCACCGCCACGGTGACGGCCGATGTGTGAACACGCCCCTGAGTCTCGGTCTCAGGTACTCTTTGGACCCGGTGGACCCCGCTTTCGAACTTGAGGCGGCTGAAGGCGTTTCGCCCCTGGATCAGGGCCACCACTTCCTTGAGCCCTCCCACGGCCGATTCGTGGGCGCTCAGCACCTCGGTCTTCCAGCCCAGCCCTTCCGCATAGCGGGAGTACATCCGGAAGATCTCCTGGGCAAACAAGGTGGCCTCGTCGCCGCCCGTGCCGGCACGGATCTCCAGGATCACGTTTTTGGCGTCATTGGGGTCGCGGGGCAGCAGCAGTTTCTTGAGCTCGTCCCGGCAGGTTTGCAGGCCGGCCTCCAGAGTTGCCTTCTCCTCTTGGGCCAGCTCCAGCATCTCCGGGTCGGATTCCTCCTTCAGGATCTTTTCGGCCTCCTTCAAGCCTTTTTCGAGGCTGCAATGCTGACGGTACTTCTCGACAATCTCCTGCAATTCGGAGTGAGCGCGGGCCGCGTCGCGGTATTTGTCGGGCTGGGCCAGCAGCTCTGCGTTCCCCAGATCCTGGGAGAGTTGTTCGTAACGCTTTTCCAGCGCTTGGAGCTTTTGAAACATCGAGGGCCTCTGCGGCAATTGGCCCCAACTCGGGCAGGGATGTATAGGAGGGCTACTTCTTCTGCTTCTGCAGGTTGCCGTATCTCCTCTGGAAGCGTTCCACACGCCCAGTGGTGTCGACCAGCTTTTGCTTGCCGGTGAAGAAGGGATGGCAGCTGGAGCAGATCTCCAGGCGTATTTCTTCCTTGCGGGTGGAGCGCGTCTCCCACTCTTCACCGCAAGCACAGTGAACCTTGACCGTCTGGTACTCGGGATGAATGCCGGCTTTCATGGTTCCAACTCCTTCAGCTTTGAGCCAATCGTCCAACCATGGCTGCAAAAGCAGGGCAGTATAGCATAGGAGAGGGGATCGGGAGGCAGGATCCAGGAATCAGGAAGAAGGGCCGGTCTTGGCGGCAATTGCTTGCCCTTCGCTTCCTCCCGCCTCTCCCTCTTGCTGATTCCTTCCTCCTGTTTCCTGCCTCCTTCCTACGCCCCATGGCACTTCTTGTACTTCTTGCCGGAACCGCAAGGGCAGGGTGCGTTGCGGCCCACCTTGGGGGTGCTGCGGACCACCTGCTTGATGGCTTGGGCGGTTCGGTTGTCCATTTGCGGGGATTGCTGCCGGCCTTGCTGAGGCTGCCAGCCCGGAGCTGCTTCAGATCCGGAGTAGTTCAGATTCTGCTGAGCCCTGCGCGCCCGGGCTCCCAGAAGCTGCTCTTCGCTCTGGTCGCCGATGGGGCGCACCAAAAAAGCCATCCGCACCATTTCTTCCGTGGCCCGGTCCCACAAGTCCTTGAAAAGCTCGTAGGATTCCCGTTTGTATTCGACCAGGGGATCACGCTGGCCGTAGCCGCGCAGCCCGATGCCCTCTTTGATGTGGTCCAGCGCCAGCAGGTGGTCCTTCCACTGCTGGTCGATGATCTGCAGCATGATCATGCGCTCGTACCAGCGCATCGTTTCCTCGCCCACGTCCTCCTCTTTGAGGCGGTACTTTTGGCCGACACTCTCGACCAAAGCCTCTTCCAGCTGGTCACGTCCCATCTCGTCGACGTCCGGCGGCAGGTCGATGGCGAAGACCCTCTGCAGGTTGAGGCGAAGGTTGTCCTCCTCCCACTCGTCGGGATGAACGTCCTTGCTGGCGTAGGTGTCGAGGAACTCGACAGTGATGTCTTCGGCCAAATTGGTTAAGTACTCCCTTTGATCCTCGCCTGCCAGCAGGTCGCGCCTGAAACGGTAGACCTCCTTGCGCTGCTTGTTCATCACGTCGTCGTACTCAAGCAAGTGCTTGCGGATCTGGAAATTGCGGGCTTCGACCTGCTTTTGGGCCCGTTCGATCTGGCGGGTGATCAGCCTGGACTCGATGGGGACCCCTTCCTCCATTCCCAGCTTTTCCATCATTCCCGAGATGTTTTCGGAGCCGAAGATGCGCATCAGGTCGTCTTCCAGCGAGAGGTAAAAGCGGCTCGATCCGGGGTCGCCCTGGCGCCCGGCCCGTCCTCTGAGCTGGTTGTCGATGCGCCGGGCTTCGTGGCGTTCGGTGCCGATGATGTGCAGCCCTCCCATCTCAATGACGTCTTGATGGTCTTGCTCCCATTCGGGAGTGAGCTTTTTGACTTCGGCCTCGTACTCTTCGGGGTTGTCATCGGGGTTCATCCCCTTGGCGGCGATGTTGAGCTTGGCGGCGAACTCGGGATTGCCGCCCAAGATGATGTCGGTTCCGCGTCCGGCCATGTTGGTGGCGATGGTGACGGCGCTTTTGCGGCCGGCGAAGGCCACGATCTCGGCTTCCTTTTGGTGGTATTTGGCGTTGAGGACCACGTGCTTGATGCCGCGCCGCTTGAGCAGGTTGGCCAGCCGTTCCGACTTCTCGATCGAGGTGGTGCCCACCAGGCAGGGCTGCCCTCTCTGGGACATTTCCTTGATCTCGTCGGCGATGGCGTTGAACTTCTCGCGTTCGGTGCGGTAGATGACGTCGGGGTGCTCAATGCGGACCAGGTCTTTGTTGGTGGGGATGACGGTGACTTCCAGCTTGTAGATCTTGTCGAACTCGGCCGCTTCGGTCTCGGCGGTACCGGTCATTCCGGCCAGCTTGTCGTACATGCGGAAGTAGTTCTGGAAGGTGATGGTGGCCAGCGTCTGGTTCTCGCGCTCGATTCGGACGCCTTCCTTGGCTTCCAGAGCCTGGTGCAGCCCGTCCGAGTAGCGCCGTCCGGGCATCAGGCGCCCAGTGAACTCGTCCACAATCACCACCTGGCCATCCTGGATCATGTAGTCCACATCGCGCTTGAAGAGGGCGTGGGCCTTGAGGGCCTGGTGGATGTGATGCACCAGTTCCATGTTCTGGGGGTCGTAGAGGTTGCCCACCTTGAGCAGCCCTTCCGCCTTTTCGATGCCGCTTTCCTGCAGCACCACCGTGCGGGCCTTTTCGTCGACCTTGTAGTCCTCCTCTTTGCGGAGGCGAGGGATGATCTTGTTGATGTTGTAGTACTTGTCGGTGGACTCCTCGGAAGGGCCGCTGATGATGAGAGGGGTGCGGGCCTCGTCGATGAGGATCGAGTCCACTTCGTCGACGATGGAAAAGTGGTGCTCCCGCTGCACGCAGTCCTCAATGGAGAACTTCATGTTGTCGCGCAGGTAATCGAAACCGAACTCGTTGTTGGTGCCGTAGGTAATGTCGCATTGGTAGGCGGCCATTCGGTCGGCGTCATCCATTTCGTGTTGAATGATTCCCACCGACATGCCCAGTTTTCGGTAGATGGGCCCCATCCACTCGGCATCGCGGCGGGCCAGGTAGTCGTTGACGGTCACCACGTGGACGCCCTTGCCGGTAAGGGCGTTGAGGTAGACGGGCAGGGTGGCCACCAGCGTCTTGCCCTCACCGGTCTTCATCTCGGCGATCTTGCCGCGGTGCAGCACGGCGCCTCCGATGAGCTGCACGTCGAAGTGGCGCATGCCGGTGGTCCGCCGGCTGGCTTCGCGCACCAGGGCGAAGGCCTCGGGCAAGAGGTCGTCCAGGCTTTCGCCATCCTCCAGACGCTTTTTGAACTCCTCGGTCCTGGCGGGAAATCCGGCATCTGAAAGCGTCTCGATTTCGCCTTCCAGCTCGTTGATGCGGGTGACAAGAGGCTTGATCCGCTTCAGCTCCCTCTCCACCTGGCTTCCGATAATCTTGGTCAGAATGGCATTGATCATGGCGGTTCAATTCTAGCATTTGGGGTGGATCGCAGATCGGTTCCAGGTTTCGGGTTCCGGGCTTTGATCTGGAACCTGGAGCCTGGAGCCCGGAACCCGGACCTCCGACCTCCGCCAGATCCCTCGGAGCCAGACTTGACTGTTCAGGGCGACAGCAGTTGGGCCAGCTTGGCTTCGGGCTTGTCCCAGTCGCCTTCTTCGATGCGGCCCACTTCCTGGCCGTCCACCCAGACGATGGCTGTGGGGATCAGCTTGATGTCGTACTTCTGGGCCTGTAAATCATTGCCGAAGCGGCGCGGAAGCCCATAGTATTCGAACCCGATGTTGGATCCTTTGAGGGCATCTTCCACTTGCATGATGAAGGGTACGTGGGCTTGGCAGTGAGGGCACCAGGAGCCGAAGTAGACGATGACCTTGCAGGGCTTGGCAAAAGAGCGGGCTTTTTGGATCAAGGCAGCATCAGGGCGGTATTCTTCGGCGCGCTCACCCCACTTGGCGTCGAATTCGTGGATGTCGGTGCTTGAATGGATGCCCAGCAGGGGAGGCCTGAGTTTAAGCAGCACATCGTGTTCGTCGAATCGAAAGCTGACGCTGCCTGCAACGACTGTAAACTGCCCCACCTTGACTGTCCGGTGCCCCTTTGCGACCTCCAGCCGCATGCCGTTGGCAGAAAGGTACTCCAGAGCCATGGTTTCCACATCCGTTTTGCCGGGGCGCAGGATGATGGCCTGGCTGAGGCGTGGATCGCGCAGCAGCAAGGCCACCGGCTTGGACGAAACCCAGATTTCTGCCTGGGGGGCCGGTTGGCCGTCGACTTCCATCACGTAGTCGCCGTTGGGGACGAAGTATTCAAAGTCGGGGGTTTGCCAGGCCAGGGCCAATCCGGCCGCTAATGCCGAACAAATCCCGGCAATTGCCAGGCAACGGAAAAACGGTGAGTCGATTCGAAGCTGCATTGTCAAGTCTCCCGAGTGCTGTCTATTCCAAAGTTCGCGGCCATTATAGCTGCTTTTGCCGGGGAGGGGGAGAGCCGCCAAGCTGCGCGAAAAGGGGGACAAGAAAGGGCGGGGAAAGGGAGATTTATTGGGGCTGGTATGTTTTTCCGTTCCAGCGAAGGCGGACTTGAGGGGGTTGCTTGCCGTGCAGGTCGTTGACGGTGAGCAGCTCCGGCGTCCAGCCCGGGACCAGGCGTGTCGTGAGGCGTCCCACCCAGGGATTGGCAGGGAAGTCGGAAATGGCCAGTGGTGCCGGAGGGTTGTCGCGCAGGACTTGAAGCAATTGCGTGGTGGGGGCGGCCCGCACTTCGAACTGGGCGTCCTTGCGCAGCCAGAGGTAGGCCGGATTGGCGACCAAAAAGCCAGCCAAGAAAACAATTCTCCAAGG
This sequence comes from Acidobacteriota bacterium, assembly GCA_028277865.1. Lineage (GTDB taxonomy): Bacteria > Acidobacteriota > UBA6911 > RPQK01 > DATIPO01 > JANQFM01. The sequence continues at coordinate 479 of JANQFM010000584.1, read as the reverse complement.
CCGGGCGATCCTGGCTGCCAGCAGCGCCAGCAGGATCACCCATCCGGTCGAGGCCAGGTAAAGGTGCCGGCTGGGGACGTGGCTCTGGTAGGTGAGAAAGATGAAAGGCAACAGGGCTGCGGTCGTCCAGAGGCCGAGCCAGGCTATTTGCCGCCAACCCTTCCAACTGCTCGGCCACCTCTTCCATAGCCCGATTCCGATCAGCGCCAGGACGATGAAAAGCCAGGGGAAGGTCAGCCTGAAGAGACTGTTGGCCAAGACCTGCACAGCCCCCGGCCCGAACTCGTAGTATCCGGCCCTGATCAGGTTGTTCTGGGACAGCGTCCACAAGAGCAGTCCGGTGCCCATGGCTGCCGGAACACCCAGCCACAGCCACTGGAGGGGAGGTCTGCGCAGTTGCAGCACTCCACGTTCAAAGATCCATGCCAGCAGCGGAAAGACCAGCGCCGATTCCTTGGAGAGCAAGGCAGCACAAAAAA
>JANQFM010000557.1 GCA_028277865.1 Acidobacteriota bacterium | reverse complement strand
ACGAGGTTGACGGTACTGGCGCTGACGACTGTGATGGCCTGAGCGTCATTGTTGCTCAGCCTCGGATCGGACTCCTCAGCATTCACCGATGCGTTGTTGACCAGGGTTCCGGTTCCATCCGCACGGGTCTGCAAGGTCACTGTGGCCTGGCTGTTTCGGTTGAGGGAATTGAGGTTGCAGGTCAGGATTCGATTGGTGAATTGGCAGGATCCCTGGCTGGTTGAAGAAGAAAGGTAGGTCAGTCCATCCGGCAATGGGTCGATGACGGACACTTTGTTTGCACGGTCAGGCCCTTCGTTCCTGACTACCAGGGTGTAGGTCAAGGATTGACCGTCTTCGGAATCGGCAGGTGCTGATTTTGTAAGGCTGAGGTCGGCTGACGGCGGAGCTTCGGCCAGGATCGTGACCTCCATCTCATCGATGCAGCCGCAGCCGCTGTTGCCGAAGATACCCTCGAAGCCGATGCGTACCTTGGTATCCTCCGCCACCTGCGGGGTTCTGAGAGTTGTATTGGCGGAAATCGAACTGAGTAAATTGAGGTCTTTGCCCAAGCCGGCGTCATCCAGAATCAGCCAGCGCAGGGTGCCTGCCACCACGGAGCCTCCGGCGCCGCTGGGAGGTGTTAGCTTTCCGGACAGGCTCAGTGAGCCGCCCCCCACGACGGTCGTGCTGACAGGGCCGGCGTCTACCTTGCCCCCGCATGGCTGGCATACCGTAGGACTCTCCTCCGGATCGTTCGGCGGCGAAGGCTCGCCGCCCCCGCCTCCATCGGCACTGACCTGGACCGCCTTCTTGTCCGAAACAGCACTGCCCGAGGAGTCCTGTGCTTCGAACATGAAATAGTGAACGGTGGGAGAGTCAGCCGCCTGGAAGGTCGTGTGAGCCGAGCAGCCGTTCTGGCAGCCGCTGCTGTCTCGGGTGTCGATCAGGCTTCCCTTGTGGTCCAACGACGGGTTTGTGCTGACGTAAAACAAGAAGGTCAGAGAGCTGCTCTTTGATCGGGCCGAGGCATTCAGCGTCACTGTTTGGCCAAATGAGGCTGAGGAAGGCGATGTTTGCAGCAGCAGGTCGGATGGAGAGTCCTCCCCTCCCCCGCCTGCATCCACGCAGCCCTCGGGGTGCTCCTCGATATGAAAGGTCTTTTCAACCTCCCTGAGTTCGAATCCCGCCTCTTGGAAGAGGCCAATGACTCGAAGCCTCGCTACACCGCTTCTGACACGAGGGTGCTTTAGGAAGAAAAGTCGGTTCTCGGTGCTGAAGAACTGAAATCCATTATGGCAAAAGTTGCCCGATGGGGCGACCTGCCACGCGCCCCAGTTATAGGCTGATGGAGTTTCGTCCTGGATGTCCAAGAACAGCTCCATGCCGGAACCGTTGAAGGGCTTCTCCAACGATCCGTCCCGGCCTGATGAAGTCGGAGTTGCCACCAAGGTTACCACTGCTGGAGTCTGAGCTTCGGCCAGCGAGATCATGCCAGCTGACAAAAAGAACGTAAAGAATGAAAGGCGTGCCACTTGCATTGTATCCACCATAGGTCATTGCTGCTCTGCTTTGTGCTTCCAAACCGAATCACTTTCCTGCACTTGGCAATTTAGCCCCTTGAGACTGAAAAGCCTGTGACGGCCATCACCGCTGCCAGATTCCCGCCGCCTGACATCCGGTTTTCAGCAAGGTGTATGCCAGCCTTGACCTGCCCGATGAGGCAGCTGGATTGAATGACCGCCGCCTGGCTGGAGTCCTTCAGAGAGGCTGAAACAGGGTGGAGCAGCTTGCTGAGAGGTGGCTGCGAGTGGGCAGGAAACGAATAGCGACCAGGCATTATTTGCCCGGCAGTCAAATGCTTAGCGGCTTGATGCGAAAAATTAAACATTTTCATTGACCTTTGTCGTCTCTGCGTGCTAATTTGACGTGCCGTTGGGGCAAGGGTGGGGACGGAAGACACCCGGCACAAGGGGCTTCTGAGCACTTTTTGCTGCGATCCGCCAATGATGATCAGGCGGACGGGAAGAGAGGATGCTATGAATTCGGCAATTCGAATCTTTTGGATAGCGCTGGTTTTTGGCCTCGCCTCGCTGAACGGGAGTTGGGGCATGGCTCAGACGGCTCCCCGCAATGTCTCCCTGACCACTCCCTTCGGCGAAATCAATTTGGGCAGCACGGTCCTGTTGACCGGAAAGGCCCGCGATGATGGTGCCGAACTGAACTTCTTGTTTTACGTCAGCACCAACGACGACCCGGCGGACAGAGGCACTCTGATCGCGCAGGAGTCGGCCTCCGGATGCCAGTCCACCTTGGGCTGCGCCCGCACGATCGAATTTCAGGCCTCGACGTCTGAGACGACTCACTTCTTTTTGCTGGAAGTCTCGGACGAAGCCTCCAGCCGGCTTTCCTCCAAGGTTGCCGTCGGAGTCAGCCCCGCTGACGAAGTGGATCCTCCCTTGGCGCCGACCGCCAGCCTTTGCCAATGCGGCCCCACCGAAGTCACAGTTGACGCGGGGCGTCCGATGGAGATCGTTGTGGGAGGAGAGGCCTTGCAACTGGAGGCTTCGGCGCAGGTCTTGGCTGGCGGCGGAGGGATTGTCCCTGACTTATTTGAGTGGTCGATCCTGGATGATGGCGGGCTGGGCTCCGGCTTGAGGCTTGAGGATGCCGATATGAAGTCGGCCCGGCTTGTCACACCCGACGTGGCTCAGGACGTGCCGGTACGGCTGCGCTTTGTGGCCAATCTTTCCAACTGCGGCTGCAGCGATGAGCAATTGGTGACCGTATTGGCGGATCCCCCGCCCCAGACCGACCTGCAGATCACCAGCAGCGATGGCGGCCAGCTGGTGATCGAGAAGCAGCAAATCGTCTATCAGCTCGATGTTGTCAACAACGGTCCTGAATCGGCGCCCAACGTCGAAGTCACCAGCCTGATACCCCCTGGAACCAGCTTCGTTTCAGCTGAAGCGGCTCAGGGGATGTGCTCGTCGGAAGGGATCGACGTAGTCTGCCTGCTGGGCGGGATGAACGCCGGCGCCAGTGTGAACATCACCTTGACTTTGAAAGCCGACTCGGATGGCGATGTGGTTCATACGGCGGTGGTCAGCTCTGCGGCGGACGAACTGGATATCGGCAATAATGCGGCTGTCGAGATCACATCAGTCGAGGCCATCCACGAACTGTTCTTTGCCCAGTTCGGGGAGGGCGAAGGCGCCCTCTTCAGCCAGATCATCCTCTACAACCTGGATTCGGATCGAGACTCCCCGGCCACCATCTTCCTGCGCCGGGACGATGGTGCAGCGCTGTCGGTCGACCTCAATGGCGAAGTGGTGAACGGGCAGACGGACATCCTGGTGCCGGCAGGCGGGTTGCGCGTTTTTCGCACCGATGGCCTGGGGCAAGGGGTCGTTGTGGGCTCGGTGACTGTCGAGTCGGAACGCCCTCTGGCCGGGGTGATCCTCTTCGGCGGCAGTGTGGGGCTGGCGGGTGTGGGCAGCAGCGAAGAGCTTCCCAATGCCTTTGTTGCCCCCATGGAGTCCGATGAGGGCTTGGGAATCCGAACCGGAATCGCCGTCATCAACCTGACCTCCAATCCCACCGACCTGAATCTGCGCCTCTTCGACTCGGATGGTGCACAGGTGGCGGTCGGCCAGAGCATGCTGGCAAGCCAGGGGCATCAGGCGGCTTTCCTCGATGAACTGATCGATTCCCAGTCAGTGGACGAGTTGAACTTCCAGGGCTTGCTGGAAGTCAGTGCCGACGGGCCCATTGCCGCCACCGTCATTCAAACCCGCCCAGGCCAGTTCGCAACCATGCCGGTGACGCCGGTGTCCAACGGCCAGACGGTTTTTGCATCCACGGCGGTCAGCCGTTCGGCCAGCGCGGGCTCTCAAGCCCAGGAGCCGCCTCTGCAAACCGAGCCCTCTCCCACTGTTTGTGCCTGCGGCGCAACCGAGGCCTCGGTCGATGCCGGCCCGCTGACCAGTTCGGTCGTGGGCGGGCGCACGCTCGTCATGCAGGGCAGTGCCAGCGGACCCTCTGCCGGCGGCGGCGGCGTCACTCCCGGAATCCTCAACTGGTCCGTAGTGGCCGATGCCGGATTGGGGTCCAGCCTGCAGATCAACGACGCTGACAAGCTGACGGC
>JANQFM010000546.1 GCA_028277865.1 Acidobacteriota bacterium | reverse complement strand
GATGATCGCCTTGGCTTCTCGACGGATCCAGGACGTTGAGCCGCAATGACCGGGAGGACTCATCGGCTTCGATCTTGACCTGCGAGAGTAGGTCTTGGCATTGCGGATCGCTTGCGTCGCACTCGGCCCGGACCAGCGCCTCGACCTGGTCTGTGTCGCCGGCCTCGATGTCCAGGAAGCCGACCTCGAGACGGACTTTCAGGTCTTGGCGGGGCGTCAGGACGTACTTGCCGGAAAGGGTTCGGACCTGAGTCTGCGCCGGAGCCGGCGCAGCTGCCCTCGTTTCAGCCTGGGCGGGGGAGGCTTGTGCAGGGGCGCCCATCCTGGCCAACGCCCGGCGGGCCATGGAGCGGACCTTGCTGCTTTGACTCCCGTCGGCCTGGATGCGGCTCAGAGATTCCCAGGCCCGGGGATCGCCGATCTGCCCCAGGGCCAAGGCTGCTGTTTCCCGGACTTTGCCCTTGCGGTCGAAGACGGCATCGACGAGGGAATCCAGCGCAAGGGAACTTCCGATCGAGCCAAGTGCCCAAGCGGCCCGTTCCCGGACCTCGACATGCTCATCTTTGAGCGTTTCGATCAGGGGCTGCAGACCCGAGGAGCCACCCAGCAGCCCCAAGCCGTGGGCCGCCTCTTCCCGGACTTCCCAGGCGGGATCCTGCAGAGCATCGGCCAGCGGCGGCGCCGCAAGCTTCGATCCGCTCAGGCCCAGCCCGAGCGCGGCATCACGACGCACCTCGGCAATTTCCGAACGGAGGGCTGCGGCCAGCCGGGCAACAGCCTCTTCGCCGTAGCTGCCCAGGGTCAAGGCCGACTGACGCCCCGGGTCGGTTCTGCACGTTTTCGCATGGCAATCCATGTCGGGCAAAGAAGCGACAGGCGTCCGGTCGCCCAGCAGATCGCCCAGGCCCGAGACGGATTCGGGAGAGGGTTCAAAGCGCCTCAAGCGGAAGGCAGCATCGGCCCGCTCAACCGGGTCGGACGAATGGAGCATGGCGACCAGCTTCTGCTGCAACTGTGAATCGTCCGGCCGTCGCCGGATCCCAGGCTCCTGGACCCCCTCCCCGATCATGCTCCCCGCAAAGGATTGGAAAGTCAGGGATCCGGCCAGGCAGGCGAACAGCAGAAGCGCCGGCTTCAGCCGCCGTGCTGCCTGAAGCACCCCGGTTCGATGGTTGAGTTGAAGAATCATGCAAACACCTCCGTTCAAACTCCTTCCGCGCAGCGGCTATTCATTGCGCAGGGCCAGAATGGGGTCGATCCGGGTTGCCCGGCGGGCCGGCACATAGCAGGCAACCAAGGCCACCAGAGCCAGCAGAAAGCTCACGGCCGCCAGGGTGATGGGATCATTGGGCTCCACTTTGAAAAGCCAACTCTCCAGGTAGACGGTCAAAAATGAGGCCGCCACCAAGCCGGCCACCAAACCGACGGCAGTCAAGATCATCCCTCGACCGACAATCATGCCGAGTATGCTTGCCCTGCTGGCGCCCAAGGTGACTCGAACCCCGATTTCGTGGGTCCGTTGCGAAACCATGAAAGAAAGGACTCCGTAGATTCCTACCGAAGCCAACACCAGGGCCAGTACAGCGAAACCGCCCATCAAGATCATATTGAAACGGCGCCCGGCGACGGCATCGGACAGGGTTCCTTCCATGGAGGCGATAGCGAAGACAGGCAGGGTCTTGACCTGGCTTTGCACCAACTCGCGAACGCGTCCAGCCAGATCGAGTGGGTTCCCCTCGGCCCGCACGATCAAGTCCATTCCCCAGTCGCGGAAATGCCCGAACTGATGGGACTGGGCAAAGGGGGCATAGATGGTGGGGGCAGGGTCGTGTTCCAGCCCGAAGCGGACATCGCCGACCACACCCACGACCGTCGCCCAGGTGTTTCGGTCCCGCGTCGAAATCTTCTGGCCCAGCGGATCTTCGCCGGGGAAGTGCAATCGAGCCAACGTCTCACTGATGAGGAAGACCTGCGGTGCGCTGCCGTGGTCCGCTTCGGAAGGATACCTTCCGGAGAGCAGCGGAATGCCCGCAGCCTGAAAGTAATCCGGGCCGACCACGCGCACTAGAGCGACCGGCAGCTGATTACTGGCAACCTGCGGCCGTCCCCGGATCAGCATCCGCATTCGCGATCCCCTGCCGCTCAAAGGCTTCAGATCCACCATGGTGGCGGAACGGACTCCCGGCACTTGGCGAATGCTGCCCAGAAGCTCTTCGTAGAATCGGTTCATTTGCTCGCGTTCGACGGCCTTGTCACGCCGGTAAGCCTCCTCCTGGTCCCGGCCCGGGTACTGGGTCTGGACGGGAGGCTCGATGCGCATGGTGAGCAGGCCCTGCACCTCGAAGCCCGGCTCCTCCTGAAGTACGCTGGCAAAGCTGCGCACCAGCAACCCGGCACACACCAGCAATATCAGGGAAGCCATCATCTGAAATCCAACCAGGACGCTTCGCATCCAGGGAGACGCCGCACGGCTGCCCTGGCGCCCCCCCTCCTTCAAGGAGTCGGCCAGTTGAACGCCGGCGCCGCGAAAGGCGGGCAGCAGGCCGAAAATCAAACCCGTGGCGACAGCCAAGCCCAGGCTGAAGCCCAAGACCCGTGCATCGATTTCCACCTCTTGGATTTGGGGCACGGAAGCTGCACCGTAAGAGAGCATCAATTGGATGCCGCCCCAGGCCAGCAGCAAGCCGACCAGCCCACCCATCAAGGAAAGAGCAAGGCTTTCGGTCAACAACTGGCGGACGATGCGGGCAGATCGAGCGCCCAGCGATGCCCGGATGGCGATTTCCTTCTGCCGCTGCGGAACCCTGCCCAAGAGAAGATTGGCGACATTGCCGCAAGCGACCAACAGCACCAGGCCCACTGTGCCCCACAGGATGAGCAAAGTGGTCCGGATCGAGCCCACGGCTATTTCTCTCAAGTCATCCACCTTGGCGCCAATTCCCTTGTTGATGGGGAACTGCTCGGCCAGCCCCGCCATGATCGAGTCCAGATCGGCCTGGGCTTGCTCGACGGTGACACTCGGCTTGAGGCGGGCGATCGACCCTACCGAGTAGTTGGCCCGCCCCCCCATCTGGTCTCCGTTCCTGCCGAAGGGCTTCCATAGCTGAGTCCGCTGGTCGGGAAAACTGAACTCGGCAGGCATGACCCCCACGATGGTCAATCTCTCCTCGTTCAGCAAAACCGACCGGTCGATGACGCCCTGATCGCCTCCGAAGTGGCTCTGCCAAAAACCGTGGCTGAGAATGACGACCTTGTCCTGGCCCTGCAGGTTCTCCTCTTCCTGGAAAGCCCTGCCTAGGGCCGGAGTGGACATCAAGGCCTGGAAAAGGCCTGGAGTCACCAGGGCGTAGCGCACCCTTTCCGGCATCTCGCCGCCGATCAGGCTTCCGTTCTGGCTTTGGAACACGGCAACCTCTTCAAAGACCGTGTTCCGCTCTCTCCAGTCCTCGTAGTCGCGGACGCAGACTGCCATCCTGGGAATATTCTTGGAGGGAACAGCCGTCCAGACCATGACCAGCCGGTCGGATTCCGGATAGGACAGCGGGCTTAACAAAACCGAGTTGACGACCGAGAAGATGGCGGTATTGGCTCCGATGCCCAAAGCAAGCGTCAGAATGGCCACCACGGCGAAGCTCCGATTCTTGAGGAGCGCTCGAATCCCATATTGAATGTCTTGCCAGACTGTCTCAAGCATAGCCGACCCCCCTAGCCAACCTGAATGCGGGCAGACAGACCCGCCCTCATCGCTTTCAGCAAATTGAAAATATGTTAGCTGCCCCTCGGATGATCAAATTCCTCATCATCATTCTATGAAGCGGCGGAACGGAAATCAAGCCGGGATGGTTTACTTGCATCCTGTCCAATCTCGGATTCGCCATCATCAGCATCCGGAGAATGTTTCAAGAGGCCGTGTCTTGAATTTCTAATTTTTCAGGGGCACCCGGCAGCCTGCACAATTCGCAAAAAAATCTCAAGACACGACCCCATCCCCCCCATCCTCCGCCCGCTCTAGGCAGGCGGTCAGGCGGCGGGCCAGTATCCGGATATGCGGCTCCAGCATCATGTTGGCGTGGTTGCCCGGAACATCGATGATCTCCAGGTTTTCGCACAGATAAGTCCAGTCCTCGTAAAGCTCCGGCTTGTTGGTGGCCGGATAGCCGTCCTCCGGTCGCTGATTCCATGTCTCGCATCGAAAGATCGTCAGTCGTCCGGCGTAGCTGCCCGGCCGGTAGCTGCTCAGTGCCGTGTTGGCAGCCAGTTGAATCCTTAAAATGCGCCGCGTCTGCTCAAGCCCGACCTCCGGCTCGACCTCCTGCTCGCGGATATATCGTAGGGCGTGATCCAGCCTTTGTTCAGGGGCGACGGCGCGCAGGTCTTCGGCGGTCAGCCTGCTTTCCTTGTGGTAGGCCCGCATGGTTGCCCCGACCACCGACTTCAGGGTGGCGCAATCGTCCTCGGCCAGCTCGGCCAGCAGCACCTCGCCTCGGTAAACCGGCGAACAGGTGTCAAACGCCACCAGCAAGGCCGTCTTCTGCCCCTCTCTGCTCAACTGGCTGGCCATTTCATAAGCCACATAGCCGCCGAAGGAGAGCCCTCCCAGCAAGTAGGGTCCCTCGGGCTGGATGTCCCGTATTTCCCGGACATAGCGGGCGGCCATTTCGGGGATCTCGGTGCAAGGCGCCTGGCGGCCGTCCAACCCCACCGACTGCAGGGCGTAAAAAGGCTGTTCCCGGTCAAGATGGCGGGCCAGGTCATAAAAGCCGATCACGTTGCCCCCGGCGGCGTGTACTGCGAAGAAGGGGCGCCTGGACCCCTCCGGCTTGACCTTCACCAGCGGCGACCAGGAGAAAGGCTCCGCCTGCTTGCCGAGGACCTGCCCCAGCTCCCGCAGGGTCGCCCCCGAAAACAGAGTGGCCAGCGGCAGGTCCAGCCCGAGCCTCCTTTGGATCTTGGCCACCAGGCTAACGGCCAGAACCGAGCTGCCGCCCAACTCGAAAAAATTGTCCTCCACGCTGATGCCGCGCTTGTCGAAGACCTCCTGCCAGATATGCAGCAGCTGCGCTTCCAAGGAATCCTGGTACATCAGCCGACGGGTAAAGGCGGCGTCCTGCTCCCTCAAGACGGCGGGGCCGCTTTCCTGGAGGAGCTGCCGGTCGACCTCTCCGTTCTTTTCGGGAAGATTCTTGAGCACGGCGATCTCGGACGGCCTCAGGTGCCAGGGCAGCCTTTGGCCCAGGAAACCACGCAGTTCGGCGACTGAAGGCGCCGCTTCGGATGCGGGTGCGACATAGGCGATCAGGCTGGATTCGCCGGGGCGCTCCTCGTGGGCCAAGACAGCCGCCTCGTCCAGCCCCGCATGTTGCTTAAGCACCGTTTCGGCGACGTCCGGAAAGGCCCTGCGCCCAGCGATTCGGGCTGACGGCCTCATGCGGCCCAGCAGTTCCAGCCTCCCGTCGGGCTGTCGGCGCGCCAGCAAACCGGGCCTGTATAGGCGGCCCCCCGGCCTGCTGCCGAAGGGGTCCGGGACGAAGCGGCGGGCCGTCAGGCCAGGCTGCCCCATGAATCCTCGCGCAAGCTCCTCGGCGCCGATGTAGAGCTCTCCAGCAACCCGGGCCGGGACCGGCGCCAAGCTGCGGCCTAGAACGAAGGCCGGGGCGGCAGTGTTGCGGCTGCACGTGGGCGGCCCCTCTTTTTGGGCATGCGGCAGGGCAAGCCAAACCGAATCCTCACCGCAGCCATACAGGCTCAGCAACCGGCCCGCCCCACTCAGCAGGCGGACGGCCAGTCTGCGGCCCGGCACTGGGCCGCTGCAAAGGGCTTTCAGCCCTGGTCGGCGCGGCCATCCCGAGGCCAGGATCTGCCGCCACCCGGCAGCTGTGGCGTGAACCGCACCAGCTTCGGCCAGCGCGAACATGTCCAGGGTCGCCGCCTCCGGGTGCGTTCGGCGATCGGGCCCCGACAGGCGGGAACCCGAGCCCAACGCCAGGAAGAGCTCCACGGCAGCTGCCCCCGGGCTGACGCAAAAGGGAGTGGCCAGGGTGTCGCCCTCGCACATTTCCAGCTTGCTCTGCAACTGTGCAACCGCATGGCACACAGCCCTGTGGGGGACTCCCAGCAGGGGCGCTGCGCCGCTGCCGCCGAAGGCAAAGGCCAGGCCTTCGGCTCGAGGCTTGGGCCGCGCAGCATTGGAGACGGTGCCCTGCTGCAGAGACCAGCCAAGCAAAACCAGCTCTCCCTTGTGCCTGGCGAACCGGTCGGCCAAATGGCGGCGGGTCAGCAGCGGGAAGCCCTGAACGCCACGAGGCAGCGGGCCTTGCGCGCCAGGATCCAGCGGCAGGCAGGCTGCGCCCGCCGAGAGGATCCCCAGAGTGCCGACCACCGTGTCGATGCGCTTTTCCAGGCACAGCCCCACAAGTCTCCCCTGCACAACGCCCGTCTGCAGCAGGCGGCAGGCCACCCGCTCGGCCAGCCGCCTCAGATTGCCGTAGCTCAGGCACTCCCCGCCAAAATCCAAGGCCACCTGCTCAGGGATGCGTTGCGAGCGGGCTTGGAACAGCTCCTGCAGGCAGCCCTCCCCAAACCGGCGGCCGCAGGAGGCCTCCACCAGCAGTTGGTGCCTCTCGACCGCTGTCAGCCAGGGCAGCTCCGAAAGGGTGGCCTTTGGCCCGGCGGACGCCATGCCTTCCAAAATGGCCCGCAGATGCCTGAGCATGGAGGCGATTGCACTTGGCAGGAAAAGGCGGCACTCATAGATGAGCATCAAAGGCAATTTGGAGGCAGGGAAAGATAGCAGCGTCAGGGGGCTGTTGGTCGCCGTGCCATGATTGTACGACTGGCGCATCTGCGGGGCGTCCGGCTCGGATCGTCCCTGCCCTGTCGGAGAAGGCTCCTCGCGGGCGATGTTCTCGAAGACGATGATGCTCTCGTAAAGCGGCGCCGAGGCCTTTAGCCCGCTCCACTGCCGGATTTTCGATTGGGGTACGTGCTCGAACCGGGTAATTTCCAGCTGCCGGCTCTGAATCCGGCTCAGCCAAGGAAGCAGAGAGGCTTCAGGCGGCACTTGAGCTCGCAGAGGCAAGTTGTTGATAAACAAGCCCACCATCCTCTCCACCCCCTCCACATCAACCGGCCGGCCCGACACCGTCACGCCGAATACCACATCTTCGTCGCCGCTGTAGCGGCTCAGCAGCAAGGCCCAGGCGCCCTGGACCAATGTATTCAAGGTCAGCCGATGCCGTTTCGCCACTTCCCGCAGAGCGTCGCTGCTTTCCCTGGACAAGTAGACGGCCTTTTGGTCAAAGGCTTCTTCGCCGTAATCCTCCGAAGCCAGGTCGCCGAACCAGACCGGTGTCGGAGAGGTAAACCCTTTGAAGGCCTCCTTCCAGTAGGTTTCGGCCCCGGAGAGGCTCTGGCCCTGCAGCCAGGCGATGTAGTCCCGGTAAGGCCGGGCCGGAGCCAGCTGCGGCTCTTTGCCCAGGCGCAATGCCTGGTATAGGGCTGCTGCTTCCTGCGCGGCCTGGATCTGCCCCCATCCGTCCAGCAGGATGTGATGGGTGCTCCACAGCAGTACCCAGCGGGCGGCAGACAGACGGATGAGGGCGAAGCGGCTCAAGGGAGCCCGCGCCGGATCGAACCCGCGGGCACGGTCCTGACGAAGGAAAGACTGCACGCGGGCTTGCAGCTGCGTTTTGCTTAGATCGGTCCAGTCGTGCTCTTCCCAGGGGATCTCCACACTCTCCTGGACGAATTGCAAGGGCTCCTGGAGGCCCTGCCAAAGAAAACCCGTCCGCAGGACAGTGTGGCGTTCGACCAAATGCTGCCACGCCTGCCGGACAGCGCCCAGGTCGACATCGCCTTCCAGCGTATAGCCAAACTGCAAAAAGCCCAGCCTGGAATCCGGAACCGCCAGCCTGTGCAGCAGCATGTCCTTCTGCATAGGCGAAAGCGGGTACAAATCGGAGATCTGCCTGTTGCGGCCGGTCAGCTGGTCGAGCATCTCCTGGCTGAGCTGAACGAGTGGGAAGTCCGAAGGGGTGAATCCCCCCGCCTCAGGAGACTGGCAGTGGGCGATCAGCGACCGGAGGGCCGTCTGGAAGCTGCGAACCAACCTTTCCACTGTTTTGCGCCGGTGCAGATTCGAACTGTAGCTCCAGGCCGTATGCAGGCATCCTTCCGAGACGCTGGCCTCAATGTCCAGCAAATGCTGGCGCAGGTTGCTTGGAGCCCGATTGGACTGCACCGGCGCCAGGGCGTGCAACAGCCCAGCCTGGCCGCCCTCGCCGGAGGGAACCTCAGAGAGCAGAGCAGCGGGCGGCGCCCTGAAGGCAAATCTCACCTGGGGCTGGGGCAGATTGCCCAGAGTGTCCGCTGCGCCCTGCGCCCTCCCCTCGTAGTTCAAAAGCCCATAGCTGGCGGCTGAATCCGGGATTTGCCGGAGCTGTTCCTTGACTGATTTGAGAGCCAGGCCCTGGCTGGAATCGTTTTCGGGCAGCCTCTCCAATCCAATTGCGATAGGAAAGGGGCTGGCAAAGCAGCCAATGGTGCGGGAAAAGTCAACACCGCCTGCAATTCCTTCGCGCTCCGGGCTTTCAAGGTCCACCAGCAGTGCAGCGGACTCCGTCCATCGGCAGAAAGCTTGCGTCAGCGCCGTGAGTAGAATGTCGTCAATCCGGGTACGGTAAGCTCGGTGTACCTCATCCAGCAAGGCGCTGGTCTCTTCTCTTGAAAGCGACATCGTAACCGAGCGTGCCGAGGCTTCGTTGTTGATGCCCGACGGGAATTCCATCGGCAGGGATGCCGCCTTCGGGAAATCTGTTGACAGCCAGTGCTCAACCTCTCTTTCGAGGGCGCTGCTGCGAACGCGGGCATGTGCCCGGCGAGCCAACGCCCGGAGAGAAGCCGTTTTGGCCGGCAGCTGCACAGCTTCGCCGCGCTGCAGCCGATGGCAGACGGCCCCAAGATCCTCCAGTAGAATGCGCCAGGAGACGCCATCGACGGCCAGATGATGGACAACGATAAAAAGCTGGCCCCCTCCAGCTTCGCTAGAGGTGAAAAAGGCCATCCGCAGCAGTGGGCCGGCGGCCAGGTCAAAGCCGGCCTGCAAGGCCGGAAGGGCCGACGAGAATGCCTTCTTGCGCCGGTTTTCGCTGAGGCCCGACAAGTCCATCTGGCAAAACGGTACGCTGTTCCCCATCCCCCCATAACGCTGCAGCCAGCCGGAGCCTTGCCGTTGCAAGCGCAGGCGGAGCGCATCGTGATGGGCCAGCAAGTGCTCAGCAGCCTGCCTCAACAACGCCGGGCTCCAAGAATAAGGAGTCTGCAGGACTGTGGACTGGTTGAAGTGGCCGGGATGAGCGAGGTTCTGCCCCAACAACCACTGCTGGCCAGGAGTCAGCGGCAGCTCACCCTGCAGCAGTCCCTGTTCGGCTTCAACCTCCGGGCCGCTTGCTGCAACGGCTGCCAGCTCAGCGATGGTCTGGTGGTCGAAGATGTGACGGGGCGCCAAGCGCAGGCCGGCCTGGTTGGCACGGGCCACTATCTGAATGCTCAAGATCGAATCGCCTCCCGACTCGAAGAAGTTGTCTTCGACGCCCACCTGCTCCAAGCCCAGGACATCCATCCAGATCTGCGCCAGCAGCGATTCGTCAGGGGTCCGCGGGGCAACGAGAGGCTTTTGGTCCGGCGAGGAGGCCACCTCGGGCGTCGGCAGCCGTTTGCGGTCGACCTTGCCGTTGGGAGTCAGCGGGATCGAATCCAACAGGACCACCGCCGACGGGACCATGTAAACGGGCAGCTTGTCGCGCACAAACTCGCGCAAATCTTCCGGCTGGGGTGGGGCGGCTTGGGCAGCCTCCCCGGGGACTGCGTAGGCCACCAGGCGCCGGACTCCCGGCTGGTCTTCCCGGACCACCGCCAGGGCCACCTCCAGCGCGGGGTGCTCGACAAAGGCCGCCTGGATCTCTCCCAGCTCGATGCGGTAGCCCCGTATCTTGACCTGGGTGTCCAGGCGCCCCAGGAACTCAATATAGCCTGCGGCCCTCCAGCGCGCCTGGTCCCCTGTAGAGTAGAGCACCGCTCCCGGCCTGTCGGAAAAAGGGTCGGGGATGTACTTTTCCGCACTCAGCCGGGGCAAGTTCCAATACCCCGAAGAGAGGCACTCCCCCCCGATGTAAAGCCCGCCCGCCACGCCGGTGGCCGTGGGCTGCAGAGCCTGGTCCAGCACGTAGTAGCGGGCATTTTGAATGGCCCTTCCGTAGGGAATGCTGAGCCATTGGGACCCGATCTCTTCAATGACGTGGAAGTTTGACCAGATAGCGGCCTCGGTGGCGCCTCCCAGGCCGATTACCTGCAGGTTGGGGAAAGAGGCGGACACGGCGGGCGGCAGTGACAGAGGGATCCAGTCGCCGGAAAGGAAAGCCAGTCGAAGCCGGCGATGGCCTTGCCCGGACGCGGGCAGCAAAGGCACCAACTGCTGCAGGGCGGCCGGAGCGGAATCCCAAAAGGAGACGGCGCCCGAGTCGAGCAGTGCCACCAGTTTCTCCGCATCTTGGACTTCGGCATCGCTGGCCACGTAGATCGAACCCCCGGCTGCCAGCATCCCGAAAATGTCGTAGACCGACAGATCGAAGCACATCGAGGCCACCAGCAAGACGCAATCGCCACTGCCGACCTCAAACGTGTTATTGACCCACTCGATCAGGTTGATGACCGGGCTGTGGCGCAGGACGACTCCCTTGGGCTGGCCCGTCGAACCCGATGTGAAGATGATGTAGGCCAGGTTGTCCGCCTCGGCGCGCCGGGGCGGGTCCTGGCTGCTGAAGCCCTCGAAGCGCTGCCGGCCCAGGTCGATGGCCGAAGCCTTGCAATCCAGCAGTGAAGAGGCAATCGAAGAACGGGTCAGCAGGACCGAAGCCCCCACGTCCTGGAGAACGAACTCGATCCGCTTTGGGGGCCATTGGGGGTCGATGGGCACGTAGGCGCCTGCTGCCTTGAGGATGGCGATCAAAGCCGCCACCATCTCCAGGGAGCGCTCGATGCAGACCCCCACCCGGTCTTCGGGCCCCACGCCCATTTCGATGAGGCGGTGAGCCAGGCGGTTGGTCCAGGCGTTCAATGCCCGGTAGCTGAGGATCTGCTCCCCGAAGACCGCTGCCACGGCGTCCGGTGTCCCGCCGGCCTGCCGCTGAAAGGGCTCGTGCAGGCAGCAGTCGCGGTCATAATCGGCACGCACGTCGTTCCAGGCCACTTGCAGCTGACGCCTTTCCTGCTCCCCCAGCAGCGCAAGCTCGCTCACCCGGCTGGAGGGCCGTTTGGCGGCCCCTTCCAGCAGGTTGAGGAAGTGCCCGGCCAGCCGCTTCAATGTGGCGGGATCGAACAGGTCCAGGTCGTAGATCAGCACACCGCCCAAGCCCTCGGGGTGTTCCCAGAAATGAGCCTCCAGGTCAAACCGAGTGGTGCGTGATTCCGACGAGACGGGATGGACGTTCAAGCCGCCCCGGTTCATCACCTCGCCCGAGAGTTCCTGCAGCACCATCACCACCTGGAAGATGGGGTTGCGGCTCAGGTTGCGTTCGATATTCAGGTGGTCGACCAGCTTCTCGAAGGGCAGATCCTGGTGCGTATAGGCATCCAGGGCCGAGGCGCTGACCTGGCCCAGCAGCCGGGCAAAGCTCGGATGCCCCGAAAAATCAGCCACCATCGACAAGGTGTTGATGAAAAAGCCGATCAATCCCTCGGTCCCGGCATAGTTGCGGTTGGCGATGGGAGAGCCGACCACGATGTGGCGCAAAGAGGTATAGCGGTACAGCAGGCACTGATAAGCCGCCAGCAAGGTCATGAACAAAGTGGCGCCGTGCTGCTGCCCTAAAGCGCGCAGCCGCTCCAGAGTGCCTGATGAGACCTGGAAGGGTTGGTAGCCGGCCCGGAAGGCCTGAATGGCCGGTCGGGGCCGGTCGGTGGGCAGATCCAGATTGGGGATCCCAGTCAGGCGCTCTCCCCAATAGGAGAGCTGCCTTTGCAGCACCTCGCCTTGCAGCCAGTTGCGTTGCCAAACAGCGAAGTCGGCGTACTGGATCGGCAGTGCAGGCAGGGGTGAAGGCCGGTCGGCCAAAGCGGCTTCGTAAAGCCCGGTCAGCTCCTTCAGGAAGATCCCCATCGACCAGCCGTCGGACACGATATGGTGCATGGTGACCAGCAGCACGGCCTTTTCCTGCTGCATCAATAGCAGCGAAGCCCGGATCAGCGGCCCCTGGGAAAGATCGAAAGGGCGCCGGCCCTGGATCATCCTCGCCCGGCGCGCCTCCTTTTCACGGATCAGCTCAGGGAGTCCGGTCAGGTCGATGACGGCCATGGGCAGTTCCCGGAGGGGGCAAAACTCCTGATAGGGCTGGCCCAGCCGCGCGGGAAAGCGGGTGCGCAAGACTTCATGGCGCCGGACGATCTGGGTGAGGCTGGCTTGGAGCAGGGGAACTTCCAGCCTCCCGGAAAGCCTCCAGGCCGAGGCAATGTTGTAAAAGGGATTTTCCGGGGTCAGGCGGTCCAGCACCCACAGCCGCTGCTGAGCGTAGGAAAGAGGCAGGTCTCCCTCCCGGGGGACGGCCATGATGGGCGGCGGCGCCTGGGCAGGATCCACCTCGGCAATACGACGGGCAAACCCGGCCACCGTGGGAGCGTCGAAGATGGCCCGGATGGGCAGGCTCACCCCCAGCGACTGGCGCACCAATACATTAACGCGGGTCGCCAGCAAGGAATGCCCGCCCAGCTGGAAGAAATTGCCATGCACTCCCAGCTGGCCGATCCCCAGCACCTTCTTCCAGATCCGGGCCAGGGTGCTCTCGACGGTTGTTCGGGGCGCCGCAAAGCCCTCCCCATCTCTGCGAATCGATTCCGGCGGGGGCAGGGCCTTGCGGTCCAGCTTTCCATTGACATTGAGCGGCAAACGCTTCAGGGGGATGAAGAAAGAAGGCATCATGAAGCCGGGAAGCCGTTGCTCCAGGAAAGAGCGGATGTCGTCCAGATCGGCCGTTTGCCGTCCGGCGGCCGGGGGCTGCAGCTCTTGGCCCGCCTGATTGGAGGGCACCCCAACGCTTTGGCCCGACAAGCGCCGTTTGGACACGAAATAAGCCACCAGGCGGTTGCTGCCCGAGGAATCAGGCAGGGCGGTCACCACGCCAGCGCGCACCTGCGGGCAGTCCAGCAAGGCAGCTTCGATCTCTCCCAGCTCGATGCGAAAGCCCCTCACCTTGACCTGGTTGTCCATGCGCCGTAAAAACTCGAAACTCCCATCGAATCGGCTGCGGACCAGATCGCCGCTGCGGTAAAGGCGCATCCCCGGCCGGCTGCCCAAATGGTCGGGCACAAACTTCTCGGCCGTGGCGCCCGGACGCCGCAGGTAGCCCCGCGCCAGCATGCTTCCCCCGATGCACAACTCGCCTGCGGCGCCCCAGCAGACCGGCTGCAGACGGCGGTCCAGTAAATAGACGGCCGTGTTGAAGACCGGACGCCCGATGGGGACGTTGCGCCCCGCGCTCGGCCGGCCGCAATCCCAAGTGACGCATTGGATGGCAGCCTCGGTGGGGCCGTAAACGTTGACCATCTGAAGCCGTTCCATGCGGTTGAGGACCCCGTCCCTCAGATCAGCCGTCAAGGCCTCGCCGCCGCTGTAGAGCATCCGCAGCCCGCGGCTGCGGACGAATCGGCCTCCCTCCAACACAACGCGGAGCATGCTGGGGACCACTTGCAGCACAGTCGTGTCGCCGCGTTCGATCATGCCGATCAGGTAGTCGCTGTCGAGCTGCCCCCCCACTTTGGCCATCACCAGCCGGGCGCCCTGCATCAAGGGGGCGAAAAACTCCCATATCGAGGCATCGAAGCTGAAGGAGGTCTTTTGCAGGACGCTGTCACAAGGGCTGAGCGGATAGCGATGCTGCATCCACAGCATGTGATTGCAGATGGCGCTGTGGGAGACGACGACTCCCTTGGGGCGTCCGGTCGAACCCGAGGTGTAGATCACATAGGCCGCACTGAGGGCGTCGGCGCGGGCGTCCAGCAGAGGCTCATCGCGGCCGCCGACCGAAGCTTGCTCGATAGCCTCGATATCGACCAGGCGGTGCCCCTCGGCAAAGCCTCGAGGCAAACGACGACTGCACACCAGCAGGGAGGCGCCGGCGTCCTTGAGCATGAATGCCAGGCGCTGTTGGGGATAGCCCGGATCGAGGGGCAGGTAAGCGGCGCCGCACTTGAGGACGCCCACCAGGCTGATGACCAGGCCCGAGGACCGCTGCAGGCAGATACCCACCCGGCTTTCAACGCCCGCTCCCAGCTCATACAGAGTGCGGGCCAGCCGGCCGGCGCGGGCCTCCAGCTCCGCATAGCTCACGTGGAGGTCCTCGATCAAGGCGCACACAGCCTGCGGACGCAGGGCTGCCTGCGCCTGGACGAAGTGGTGCAAACAGCCCTCGGGCAGCGGTCGGCCTGTGTCATTGCACTCCAGCAGCATCTGCTTCTCGGCCGGAGTCAGGAACTGCAATTCCCCCACCCTGAGATCCGATCCGGCCGCCATGCTTTCCAGCACGGTTTCCAGCTGCTTCAGCATCCGCCGGGCCTGGCAATCGGCGAAAAGCCGCCGATCAATGGACAATCTCAAGAGGAGGCGCTTGGTGGGCGCGGCTGCCAGGGTGAGGGGGAAATTGGTTCTTTCTTGGAAAGCAAAACTCTCCAGCTTCAGGTCCGCCCTCCCTTGGCCGGCCTTCCCCTTGCCGGGGGCGCTCAGGCTGGGATAGTTCTGGTAGGCCAGCATGCTCTCGAAGAGCGGACGATCGGCCGGCACCTCGCTCCACTGCTGGATCTGGACCAGAGGGCTGAAGGAGTATTCCTGTACGTCGACCTGTTCTGACTGCACCGCCTGCAACCATCCCATCACGGTTTGGGCTTCCTCGATCCGCACTCGAAGAGGCAAGGTATTGATGAAGAGGCCGATCATCGATTCGACCCCTTGCAGCTCAGCAGGACGCCCCGAAAGGGTGACCCCGAAAACCACTTCCCGGCAACCGCTGCAGCGGCTGAGCAGCAAGGCCCAGGCGGCCTGCACCAGGGTGTTGAGGGTCAGCCGACCTTGCCGGGCAAGCGATCGCAAAGAGTGCGTGGCGCTTTCGGTGAGGGCCAATGAATTCCATTTGTAAGCGTCTTCGCCTTTTTGCAGCTCCCCCTGCGGACGTTCCAGGTTGACGGGAGTGGGTTCCGTGAGGCCGGAGAGCTTGCGGCGCCAGAAGGCTTCGGCCCGGGAAAGATCCTGGCGGTACAGGTAGGCGATGTAGTCCCGGTAGGGGCGGACGGGCGGCAAATCGGGCCGGCTTCCCTGGGCCAAGGCCTGGTAGGTGCCCAAGAATTCGGGCAACAGCAGAGGGATCGACCAACCGTCCAGCATCACATGGTGGTGGGTCCAGACCACCTGGTGGGCATCCTCGGCCAGGCGGAAGACGGCCCAGCGCATGGGAGGCGCCGCTGAGAAATCGAATCCTCTGCTCCGCTCGCTGGCAAAAAACTCGGCCAGCCTGCGGCGCTGCTCCTCCTTTGCCAGGTCTGTCCAATCGGCGAACTCCCAGCTGAAGCGGGCTGACTTGCAGACGGCTTGCAAAGGCTCTTCCAACTCTTCCCACAGGAAGATGCTGCACAGCACCGGGTGCCGCCGGGCCGTCTCGTGCCAGGCTTGCTGCAGCAGCGCCCCGTCCAAACGACCCACCAGGCGCCAGCTGAGCTGCTCGACGTATTCACCCCGCTCGGGCTGGGAGAGACTGTGGAAGAGCATGCCCTGCTGCAGCGGTGAGAGGGGGTAGAGGTCCTCGATTTCAGGAAGGCTTGTCAGCAGCCGTTCCAGCTCCGGCTGATCGAGATTCGCCAGGGGAAAATCCGAAGGGGTCCGGCCTTGCGCATCCGGAGCCCGGCAATGCTCGATCAACTCCCGCAAGGCCTGCATAAAATCTTGGGCCAGCCCTTCGATGGTGGAACGGCGGTGGAGGTTGCGGCTGAATTGCCAGTTCATCCGCAGCCTGCCCCCGAAAACGATCCCGCCTGCTTCCAGCTGGTGGGAGCGCAAGGCGCGGGGACTGTGTTCGGCGCCTGGGGACTCCTGGGCGCTGCGCAACAGAGGGGCGGAAGGGGCGGACCCGGAGGGCCTTGCTGCGGCGTCCACCTGACCCCAGTAGTTGAAGGCCAGCTGGGGCCTGGGCTGGCCGGCCAGCTGCTGAGCCACTTCCGGGTCGCGTCCCAGGTAACGCAGCAACCCATAGCCGATCCCCCGATTGGGGATTTGCTCGAGCTGGCTCTTGACCGACTTCAAGGCCCGGCCCTGCTGCGAGACGCCCTGGGGCAGCTCCTCCGATTCCAGCAGCACGGGATAAAGGGCGGTGAACCAGCCCACCGTCCGCGACAGGTCGGCTTCCTCGGCGGCCTGCTCCTCGCGGCCATGACCTTCCATGTCGATGCTGAAGCATCCCGGGCCTGCCCAGCGTCCCAAAGCCTGCAGCAAGGCCGTCAAGAGGGCATCGTTGATCTGAGTATGGTAGGTGCGGGGCACATCCTGCAGCAGGCGCAGGGTCTCCTCCTCAGTCAGCGCCAGAGACACTTCGCCAAGGGAAGATTCCAGGTTGGCGCCGCCGGGGAAGTCCACCGGCAGGGCAACCGCCTGCCGGTCGGCTTGCGAGAGCCAGAAGGTCGTTTCCTGCTGCAAAGCCTCCGAGGCGGCGTAATCGGTCAGGCGCTGAGCCCAATCTCGGAACGAGGTGGTTTTGGGGGGCAATCGGAGCTCTTGCTGACGGCTCAATCGGCGGCAGGCCGTCTGCAGATCCTCCAGCAGGATGCGCCAGGAGACCCCGTCGACCGCCAAGTGGTGAATAACGATCAGCAAGCGCCCCGCCTCTCCGGCGCCCAGCCGAAAATAGCCGCAGCGCAGCAGCGGGCCGGAGCTGAGGTTCAAGCTGGCCTGCAGTTGCTGCGCCGCCGCTGCCAGCACGCCCCTTTGCCGACGGGGTTGCGTGGACAGGGCAGAGAGGTCGAAACGGTGAAAGGCGTCGAAGGCACTGGCCTCGTCCGACTCGATTCCAGCATTGAACTGGCGCCAGCCATTGGGCCACTTGGTGAAACGCAGCCGCAAAGCGTCGTGATGCTGCCAGCAGAGATTGAGGGCCATTTCCAGCACTGCGGAGTCCAGCCCGGGATCGGTTTCCAGCAGTGAGGACTGGTTGAAGTGGTGCAGGTCGACCGGATCGCGTTCGAAGAGCCACATCTGTATGGGGGTCAAGGGTACCGGGCCGGTCACGACTTCCTGGGACTGAAGAGCCGCCTCTGTCGGGGCGGCCTCGTCCACAGCCGCTGCCAGACGGGCGATGGTCTGGTGGTCGAAGATCTGGCGGGTGGTGATCTTCAGGCCGGCCCGATGAGAGCGGGCCACGATCTGGATGGCCAGGATCGAGTCGCCCCCGGAGTCGAAGAAATTGTCTTCCGGGTCCAACTGCTCCAAGCGCAGGACGTCCTGCCAGATCTGCAGCAGCAAGGCTTCGGTCGGGGTGCGCGCAACGACCGGGAGGGTTGCGACGCCGGGCTGCGGCTGCCCCGGCGCCGGCAGGGCGCCCCGGTCCAGCTTGCCGTTGGGCGTCACGGGCAGGCTCTCCAGCAGCACCACGGCCGAGGGCTCCATGTAGCGGGGCAAACTTCCTCTCAGGTAGTGCCGCAGGCTGGAGCCCCAGCCCCCTTCGGGTTCGCTGTCATTGCCCGGATCGACAACGGCGTAGGCGACCAGGCGAGTATCGCCTTCCCCTTCGACCCGAGCCGCAACGACTGCCTCTTTCACAGCCGGATGCCGGCACAGCGCCGCTTCGACTTCGCCCAGTTCGATGCGGAACCCGCGGACTTTGACCTGAAAGTCGAGGCGGCCTAAAAACTCGATGTTGCCGTCGGGCAGAAAGCGGGCTTGATCACCGGTCTTGTAAAGCCTGGCGCCGGGGTGCAGGCCGCTGGGGTCGGGCACGAAATGGGCAGCAGTCAGCCCCGGCCGTCGCCAGTAGCCGCGGGCCAGCCCAATGCCGCCCACATGCAGCTCTCCGCTGATGCCCAAGGGCGGGAAGCGCAACTGATGATCCAGAATATAAAGCTGAATGTTGTCGATGGCCCGGCCGATGGGGACGCTGGGCAGGTCTTCTTCCGGCCGGCAATTCCACATGCTGACGCCGATCGAGGCCTCGGTGGGGCCGTAGAAATTGTGCAGG
>JANQFM010000525.1 GCA_028277865.1 Acidobacteriota bacterium | reverse complement strand
GAGGGGATGCGCTATTCTTTGGCTCCACCGATTCT
The DNA here is from genome assembly GCA_028277865.1 of Acidobacteriota bacterium. GTDB lineage: Bacteria > Acidobacteriota > UBA6911 > RPQK01 > DATIPO01 > JANQFM01. The sequence continues at coordinate 4,289 of JANQFM010000525.1, read as the reverse complement.
AGCTTTCCAGTCGTGGGCTCCGCCGGGGCAGGCCCGGCGGCGGCCCGGAGAAGCTACTCGATTCGATTCCTCGGTTAACCGAATGCTTACGACTTGGATGCACCTGAAATAGCCGTCTCATCGTGTTGGGCCAAACTTTTCCTTTCTTTGCTTTGCGATCTTTGCGACTTTGCGTGAAACTCTGGAATCCGTTCTGCTTCGACTTGGGTTAGCTCTCAAATCTTGACCCGGATGCCGCTGATTGCTAGCCTCGGCAAGGCTTTTTGATTTCGTTGCTCCTCCTATGGAAAGCGAAGGGATCTCGCCGGAAAGGACGGATGGTTGCCGAGCACACCGGACTGTGTCGTAGTCGGGTATTACGAAGCTCCTTTGGAGGAATCCCTTCAAGCCGCTGCGGCAATGAAGGAAGTCTCGGGCGGTTATCGGCATCTTCTGGCCAATACCCTCTCATTCGGCGGGCGGAGGATCCGCTATCCTGAATTGATCAACCACAGCATCGAAGCCACTACCGGAAAGAGCAGCCAATTGCATGTGGGGCGGCTGCCCAACCTGGGCGCCTGCTACTTGGTCAGCTTTCTGCGCAGGCGCTCGCTGGATGCCGAACTGGTCAATTTTGTCAACTACGACCGGCAACGGCTGCTGGAACTGCTTTCCCTCTCGCCGCGGGCCGTGGCCATCACCACTACTTTTTACTTCGAACCCAGGCCCATCCAGCACCTGGTCGGGCTGATCCGCCAACACAGCCCGGACTCGCGCATCATCGTGGGCGGACCCCACATTTACCATCTGTGCAGCGACTATCCGCCCGCTGTGCAGGACCATATGCTGTCGGCTTTGGGCGCCGACATATACGTCTTCGACTCTCAGGGGGAGCTGACCTTGAGCCGGGTCTGCGCCCAACTGCGCAGACCCAGCCCGGATCTGAGCTGCGTTCCCAACCTGGTCTACCGCCTGGCAGGCAAGGACTTCCATCGGACGCCCCGCCAACCCGAAAACAACCCCATGGACGAAAACTCGGTGGATTGGAACTGCTTTGACCGCGACCTGCTGCTTCCCGCCGTCCAGACCCGCACCGCCCGCAGCTGCGCCTACAAGTGCGCCTTTTGCCGCTATCCGGTCATCGCCGGCCCCCTCAACCTCACCAGCCTGCAGGCCGTGGAGCGCGAATTCGATTACCTGCACTCCATCGGCGTGAGCCATCTGCTTTTCATCGACGATACCTTCAACATCCCCCGGCGGCGGTTCAAGGATTTGTGCCGCATGATGATCCGCAAGCGTTACGGCTTCCGATGGTTTTCATACTTCCGCTGCGCCAACGCCGACGACGAGTCCTTCGACTTGGCGGCCAAATCGGGCTGCAGGGGAGTCTTCTTGGGGATCGAGTCGGGCGATCAGGCCATCTTGAAAGCCATGAACAAGGGTGCCACGGTGGACAAGTACCGGCGAGGGCTGGCCCGCCTGCACCAGTCCGGGATTGTCAGCTATGCCTCGTTCATCATCGGCTTCCCCGGCGAAACCGAACGGAGCGCCCAGAACACCCTGGCCTTCATCGACGAGATCAAGCCAAGCTACTACTGCCTGGAGGCCTATTTCCACGACAAGAAAGTCCCTGTCGGAGAGCGGTCCCGGCAACTGGGGATCAGCGGTCAGGGATATTCCTGGCGGCATCCCAGTATGGACTGGAAAACGGCCAGCGACTTGGTCGAGTACGGCTACCGCACCATCCGGGGATCCACCATCCTTCCGCTGTACAGCTTCGACCTCTGGTCGCTGGCTTACTTGATGGGCCAGGGCTATGCCTTGGAAGACCTGGACCGGTTCTTGAAGGTGGCAGCCCAGCTCTTGGTGGAGGGATTGAACGGCCGCCAGCCTGACTCAAGGGTTGCTGAACAACAGCTCCTGGCAGCCTGGCAAGGGCACAAGCCCCATCTGGCGGAACTGAGAACGTCATGAGATTTCTCATCTTGACCAAATTTTTTGCGGCAGCATACAATTAGTGGGAATAACAAGTTTGGTCTTTGGAGATTTCACCTTTAAAGATCAGGAGAGGCAATCAGGTGCCTTTGACTCGGCGTCATCTTCTTCTGATGGCCTTTGAAAGGCCGCGGGTTCAGGGTTCATGCGCGAGCGGGCCTTCAGGGATCGGGCGGATTGGGGAGCAGTCGGGGCAGTGAGCAACCGGTCAGAGGATTTTAAGGCCCTTTTTCATGAACACTACCGTTCAGTCTATTTTTTCTTTACGAACCGAGGCGTTTCAGTAGAAGAAGCGCGGGATCTCACCCAAGAAACGTTTTTGCGTGCCTATAAAGGAATGGAGGTGTTTCGATACGAAGCCAGTTTTAAAACCTGGCTTTTCCAGATCGCCACCAACCTTTGGCGGAATACAATCCGTAGCCGGAGCGCTGCCAAGAGGGACGCCCCGGAGGTCTCATTGGAAGACGAGCTCAATAGCGGCTGTTCAATCCTCTCCGATCAGGGAGGCTCTCAGGGACATGATTCGCCTTTGTCACGGGTGCTATCCGATGAAGCCATTGAGCAGTTGGAAAATGCTATCGAGGAGCTGCCTGACCAAATGCGCCGCTGCGCTCAGCTCAGGATCTTTCAGGAACTGAAGTACCGCGAGATCGCCGAATTGATGAAGCTCTCCATCGAAACGGTCAAGTCCCAGCTTCATCAAGCCCGTCAACGCTTGAGGCGAAGGCTCTCCGACTACTTTGACGACATAGACTTTTGATGCAAGGAGGCATCATGCACAAACCTGCATTCGAGGATGCTTTAAAGGATTTGGCCGCCCGCAAGCGCCGCAATCTGGGAAAGCATCCCTCACCGGACGACCTGCTGGCCTATCACGTCGGCCGGCTGCAGTCCGATGAGACAGAGCACGTCCAGGACCATCTGGCGGTGTGCGGTGAATGCGCCCAATTGGTCCTCAGCCTGGGGCCGGCATCTGAGCAAACGGCTCAACAAGCTCTTTCAGTCCCCAGCGGGAAAGTGGCATCGGAATGGGTGCGTCTCCAGAGCCGCCTAAGCCGAGGAGAGGGCGCTGCTGCACCACCAGTACAACCGCTTTATCGTCAACTTCGTTTCGCCTATTCCCTGGCGGCGGCCTTGCTCATCGGAGTCATCGGCATGTCGGTATGGCGGGTGCAGATAGGCACTGATGCTCCTTCGCTGATCTCCAATACGCTCTCTTTCGAGCTGCCGATGGAAGACGATAGGACGAGGGGAGGGGCTGATGAACTCGATGTAACGCACATCCCTTCCGGGGTCGCGAATGTGCGGTTTGTAGTCCCTCCATTCTCATTTCCTGACTATTCGAAGTACCGCGTCGAGGTCCGCAAGGTTACGGATGCGGGAGAGGCCTCGATCTTGCCTGGATTGTTCAAGGACGACTTGCAGAAGCACGAAAATGGTGAATTGACCTTTACGCTGCCCTCCCCTTTGCCCGTCGGAAGTTATCGTGTCAACCTGTACGGCTTGGGCTCCAGCCGACAAGATCCGATACCTCTGGCAAGCTATCCCGTACGGGTCAGTTGATCAACCTCACAGGCCGCCCGAACAGGAAAGGGGATCTGCTGTCCAAGCCAATGCTTCGCCGACTTCGCAATCTTTCGGTGCTGGGGCTGTTGGTGTCCTTTCTTGGCCTCTCCCAAGATGCGCCGCCAGTCCAACGGATGAGTGTCGGCCAAGCCCTGGATAGGCGGATTTCCGGTCACCAAAGCCATTTTTACCAAGTGATGCTCCAACGAGGTGAATTCTTGGAGCTGGAGGTTTTCCAGAACGGCATCGACCTCTCTGTCTCATTGATGGATCTTCAAAGGGGTGAAATCCTTAAGGTGGACAGCCCCAATCGGCGTCAGGGGCCTGAGGCAGTTTTTTACATTTCACCACGAGCAGGAGCTCTTCGGATCCAAGTCCGGGCGCCGGACGAATACATCTTGCCGGGCAAATACCGCATTCTCCTCAAGGCTCTTCGGCGACCGACGCCCCGAGATCAAGGTCGTGCCCAGGCGTTTCGAGCCATGACTGAGGCCTATCTGCTTTCCAAAACAGGGGACCACCAAGGCGCTGCGGATCGATATGGCGAGGCGTTTCAGATTTGGCACAGTTTCGGCGAAGGTAACCAGGCGGCTCTGACACTGGCAAAATTAGGGAGAGTTTATCGAGATCTTAATCAGGCCTCCCAGGCGTTGGAAAGCTATCAGAAAGCCTATCAGCTCGCCGTTTCTCTCAACGACCCGAGCCTGCAGGTGGAAATCCTGATCAGCACCGGGCGAGTTTATGCGAAT
>JANQFM010000523.1 GCA_028277865.1 Acidobacteriota bacterium | reverse complement strand
TCGACATCGGCTGTGGCGATGCCGCGGGTCACCTGGGCATCGTCCAAGCCTTCGCCGGGCTGCAGCAAAACTTCGTGAAGGTCGAAGAAGCGTCCGCTGGCGGAGCGTACAAAAAAGCCGTTGTGCAGCCGTCCGCTCAGGTCGGCGCCGGCCTGGAAAAGATGCCAGAGGCCTGGGAAGCGCAGCAGCTCGTCGTTGCCCATGGCCATTTCATGCAGTTCGGCCCAGCCGTCCTCGTCTCCTCTCAAAAAACCGGTGGCCTGGACGGCTTCGACTTGGCCGTCATTGTCGAAGTCGCCGAAGCGCGATTCCCAGGACCAGCCGCTGCGCGACAGCCCCAAAGGCTCGCTCTCATCCGTGTAGGGCGCGATGCCCTGCTGCATCAACTCCGCAGGACCCGTGCTAACCCAGGCAAAGTGGCTTTCCTCCAGCGCCCACTCGTTGGCGATGTTGCTGACGTAGATGTCGAGCATCCCATCCTGATTGAGATCGGCAAAGCCGACTCCCATGCCCTTGAAGGAATCACGCCCCAAAACCTTGGAGTTGGGCGTGAAGAGGCTCTTTCGGCCGTAGAGGGGAACCAGGCGGGGATTGCCCGGCCGGGAGCGGTTGTGAAGCAGGCAGTCGGGGCCGAAGTCATTGGCGATGTAAAGCTCGGGCAGCATGTCGCCGTCCAGGTCGGCGGCGCCCACAGCCAAGGTCCAGCCTCGGTCGGCCCATTCCTGGAAGACCCCCTCGGACTGCCTGAAACTCACGGATGGCTCGGAGCCCGCCGCAGCCTGCTGCCAAAGCAGCAGTTGGTTGCGGCCTCCATTGAGGGCCCGCGACATGGAGTGCTGCATGCTCTGGCTCTGATCGCCGCCGTCCTGAGAGTCGAGGATGCGCGCTCCGTCGGCAAAATAGTTGCCCACCACCAAATCGAGGTGGCCGTCCCCGTCCAGATCGGCGAAAGTGGCGGCATTGGTGAACCAGACTTGAGAGGGATCGGCGACTTCCCGGGCTACGAACTGGTTGCGGCCCAGCGTTGCCGGGCTCGTCTGCGGGACGGAAGAACGTCGCAAAAAAGCAACCGGAGTGCGGCCCCAATAGTAGACCAGCAAATCGAGCAGGCCGTCTTCGTTGAGGTCCGAGGCCAGGCAACCCATGGGCGCCATGGTGGAAGGGTCATAAGACAAAGGGTCCGGCCGCAGGGCGAAGGGCTCAAAGCGTCGGCCCGTCCCCGGGACGGGCCCCGCAGTCACCGAATCCCATCGGGGGTCCACATGGCAAAAGTCATTGGAAAGGCCATCGCCGTCCAGGTCACCGAGGGCGATTGCTGCGCCGACAGCCGAGATCCAGCCTTGGATTCGCTGCAGGCTGGGGTGAACGTTGCGCAGTGAACGCGGCCTGCCGGCGCCGGGAGGTGCCGGCATTTCCACCCGCTGGAAATCGAAGCGTTCCAGCATTTGACGGCGTTCGGAGAGGTCCAGGCTGGGCAGGCGGGTAAAGCCGTACAAGCCCAGGATCAGGGCCAGAGCCACCAGACGGACGGCCTGCCTTTTCAGGAAGTTGCTCTGCCCTTGCTCGGCCTTCATCCTCTTCTTCCTTTCTGCGAGAAGTGCTGCTGTATGCGACGCCGCCACATTTCATAGGCTGGCTCGGGCCCGTCGAAAATCAGATCCTTCGAAGTCTCTTCCGTCAACGTCACGGCCTCATGGGCCGTCATCCCGCACAAGAGGCGGCAGGCTTCTTCCGTATGCGGCGCCAGATTGCCCGCCCGGGAACGCGCTTTGGCCGCAAACGAGGCGCCCTGGGCCACTTCCGGATGGTATCCCTCGGAAACACTCAGCAGCCTCTTGAGCCCGGATTCGCCGAGCACGCCGGCATAAGCGCAGGCCAGCCCCATCCCGCACCACAAGTCGGCTCGACGATGCTCCTGGAAGCGGTTGATCCTGTCGGCAACAGCTTCGACGTCGGCGCATTCCACAAACCACAGGCTGCGCCCCAATCCCTGGTCGAAAGCGCGCCGTGCGTAGCCCTTCAGGCGACGGGGCGCCTGCTGGCGCACCACACTGCGAGGCCAGTGGAAATAGCCTTCGTGAAAACCGTAGCCGTCCACCGCCAGCCAGCGCAGCAAGGGGTGCAGCCGTCCCAAAATGATGTTCAAGGCCAATGGCAGCCGTGCCGCCGCCCAGCCGGCGCCGACCGAGGCCATATAAATGTGCGGCTTGCCAGGCCCCTGCAAAAAAGCCTCCAGCCGTCCTCGTCTCCAAGGTGCCGCGAAGTCCAATAAGGCCAGGGCCATGGCGGCCCCTTCATAAGCGAAGCCCCGGTAATCCGGTTCCAAGCCCGTCAGATGCGAAGTGAGATCCCGGCTGGGGCTTCCCGCATCCAGGGCAAAGTGGTAGCCCGATACAAAGCTGCGGCCGACCTGTTCGAGGCGGCGCAGGATCTGAGGGTCGCCCCGCCGGAAG
>JANQFM010000460.1 GCA_028277865.1 Acidobacteriota bacterium | reverse complement strand
AGCAGGCGGCAGGCGGCCTCCCACTGGCGTTCCTCATAGCATAGGATGATCCGCTCGAAGGATTTCCCCATTTCCGCCAGACGATCTGGCACGGGGTCTTCGAAGCTGGCCAGGACTTCGAAGATCCGAATCGGATCCTCTTTTCCCACCACCCGGATGCGATCCACGGCCCGCAGCAGGAATCCGTCACCCAGCGAGGCTCGGGTCGTTTCACTGATGAGGATCGAGGTGCCGAAGGCCTTGTTGGCGCTCTCCAGGCGTGAGGCCAGATTGACGGCATCCCCGATGACGGTGTACTCCATGCGCTCCTGGTGCCCCAGGTTGCCGGCCACCATGCTTCCGGTGTTGAGCCCGATGCGGGTCTTGAGCAGGCCATCGGCCTGGGCGATTTGCTGCATGGCCAAGGCGGCGCGGCAAGCCAGCGCTGCGTGCCGGCGATTGGCCAGCGGTGCTCCCCAGACGGCCATGATGGAATCCCCGATGTACTTGTTGATCATGCCGCCCCGCGTCATGACGGCGTCGCCCATGTGGGTGAAATAATTGTTGAGAATGGCGGCCAGCTCTGTCGGAGAGGCCTTTTCGGAGATTTTCGAAAAATCGGCGATGTCCGAAAAGAGCACCGTTGCCTCCTTCTGGGTTCCGCCCAATTCCAGCCTTTGCGGGTTCTTGAGGACTTCGTCCATGACCTGAGGGGAAACGTAGCCCTTGAACGCCTGCCGCAGCAAGGCTTGCTCCTTTTCGGAGGCCCGGTATTGGTAGAGCGTATTCAAGCCGAAGACTGCCAACATGGCCGTTGTCGGCTCAACCACTGGGAGCCAGTAGTCCCAGTAAGCCAAGTCCAGGCAGCCCAGGGCCAGATAGCCTAAAAAGAGCAGCACGAAGACAGCGCTCTTCAGGCGGATTGATGCAAAGGCCAGCACGGCGGCGCTGACCAGAACCGCCATCAAGGCAGTCAAGAACCAGCTATAAATCCTGCTGGGCTTGCGGATGAAAGCCCCCCGCAGGATGGTGTTCAGGGTATGGGCGTGGAATTCGACGCCCGGCATCGATGCGCCGACCTCTCCCAGAAGGTTGTAGGGCGAGGGGTAGATGTCGGCTTGCGATCCCCGGCCCCGAATCTCTTCCACCGCCAGCGATCGCCCCACCAACACGATTTTGTCTTTGAAGATGCCAGCCGGCAGGGCTTGTTCGTATTCGGCTGCCTGCGCATAGCCGACGGTTTGGATCGAGCGGGACGGGCCAGCAAAGTTGATCAGGATCTGGGGGTCGCCACCGACCACAGAGGATCTTGGCACTTGGCCCCAGTCCACATCTGAGCCGGCTTGGCTCAGGATGCTGGCAACCAATGAGGGCTCGCCGCCCACAAAGATGCGTGATTGGCGCAGGACCGTGTCACGGTCGGGGTTGAGGTTCACGAATCCGTAGTCGGCGCCGGCTTCAAGCAGGATGTCGATGGGATAGTGCGATCGCTGGCTGATGTAGCGGGGATCGTTGACCGTCTGGCTTGTGGCGGCCAGTACCACGGGGGCGCGGCTGTTACGGATGGCTTCGGCCAGCGCGGCGTCCTCATCGGGCAGCCAGGGAGGACTGGAATTATTGAAGACAAGATCGAAGGCGATCAGTCGGGCGCCTGCCTGGTTGAGGGCCTGGATTAATTCGGCGTGTACGCTGCGCGGCCACGGCCAGGGTTTCCCTTGCTCTTCGTACTCGGTTACTGAAGATTCGTCGATAGCCACAATGACGATGTCGGAAGGCCTTTGCAGGGGAGGGCGCAGCACCGTCACCCTGAAGTCGTAGCTTTTCAGCTCCACGATCTCCAGCAGGGGCGCCAAGGCGAGCAGCAGTAGAGAAAACTGGGTCGCCAGCAGAATGATGACGGCAGCCAGGTACTTGCGAGTTTG
>JANQFM010000416.1 GCA_028277865.1 Acidobacteriota bacterium | reverse complement strand
CGGCAACCCCTTGCGGTCCAGCTTTCCTCCCGGTGTCAGCGGCAGCGAGTTCAAAAAGACAAAGGCCGAGGGGATCATGTATTGCGGCAGGAGCGCTTTGAGGTGGCTGAGGAGATCTCGGGACTGAACCGCAGACTCTCTTTGCGCACTGTCTCTGCGTTCTCCGCGGTTCTTCTCCTCCCCCTCCCGACTCCTTCCTTCCGAACTGACCACGTACGCCACCAGCCCCAGAGTCCCTGCCTGATCGCGCCTGGGAAGCACAGCCGCTTCAGCCACGCCGGGGTGCTCGCAGAGCACCGACTCGACCTCGCCGGGCTCGACACGGAAGCCGCGCAGCTTGAGTTGCTGGTCGAAGCGCCCCAGGAACTCGATCTCGCCGCCGGGGCGACGGCGCACCCGGTCGCCGCTGCGGTAAAGGCGCATTCCGGGCTTGTCAGCCCAGGGGTCGGGGACAAAGCGCCGGGCTGTCAGCGAGGGGCGTCCCACGTAGCCGCGTGCCAGGCCCAATCCGCCCAGCAGCAGCTCTGCAGCCACACCGCAGGGCACCGGATTGAAGCGATCGTCCAAAAGATGGATACGGGTGTTGGCTATGGCTCTTCCGATCGGCACCGTCGCCGCACCTGCCGCAACATTGCGGACTCGGTGCCAGCTGCTGAAGGTGGTGTTTTCGGTGGGGCCGTAAACGTGCAGCAAGCGGCGGGGAGGCGCTTGGGAAAGAACCAGGGCCACCCGTTCTGCATCAACTGCCTCGCCGCCGAAAAGCAGGTGGTCGAGGGATCCGAAGCCTTCGATTGCGTGCTGGGCCTTTTGGTTGAAAAGGGCCGTAGTGAGGAAGAGGGTGTTGACGGCCCGCTGGCGGATCTGATGGGAAAGTTGCCGGGCCGAAAGAGCCTGCTCAGGCGTCAGCCCCACCAGGCGGGCACCGTTGAGGAGTGCTCCCCAAATCTCGAAGGTGGCGGCGTCAAAGGCGGCGTTGGAGGCCTGGGCGATGCGATCCGACGGCCCCAGCGTCACGTAATCGGTTTGAAGCACCAGCCGGATGACCGCTCGGTGGGGAACCGCCACTCCCTTGGGGCGTCCCGTGGAGCCGGAGGTGTAGATCAGGTAGGCCAGGCTTGGCTGCCTGGGCTTGAAAGTGCGGCGGCGACGGGTCGTGAAAGGCGGGTCTGCCCAGGGCGAAATCCTCTTCAGGCCATCTGCTTGAGGCCGGTCCCCTTCCGAAATCAACACCTTGCAGCCGCTGTCGCGCAGCATGAAGGAAAGATGGGCGGACGGATGGGAGGGGTCCAGGGGAAGGTAGGCACTACCCGCCTTGAGGACGGCCAGCAGGGCCGTCACCAACTGCGGCGAACGCTTCAGGAGGACTCCCACGGCGGATTCGGGTCCGACCTCCGACTGCCGCAGGACATTCGCCAGCCTCTCGGCGCGACGGTTCAGTTCGGAATAGCTCAACCAGCCTTCCCCGTAATCCAAGGCTGCGGAGTCGGGGCGCCTGGCAGCCTGATCATTGAAGAGCTCATTGATGGAGGCTTGTGGAAGGGGAGCTTCAGCCCCGCACCATTCGTGCAGCAGTTGGTGCCGCTCGGCCGCATCGAGCAGAGGCAAATCGTGCAGGTACTCATGCGGACGGGCGGCGGCAGACTGCAGCAAGCGGCACCAGTGCCGCAGCAGACGTCCCGCCGTGACATGGTCGAACAGATCGCGGCTGTAGACCAGAAAGCCCCGCAAACCGTCCGGCCTTTCCCAGAGGTGGAATTCCAGATCAAGCCGCGCGGTGCCTGTTTCGGTGTCCACTGGACGGATTCTCAGCCCATTGGCTTCAATCTCAGGCGAGCGGGTTCCCTGAAAGGCCAGCATGACCTGAAAAAGGGGATTGCGGCCCGTTTCCCGATGGGGCTGCAACTCTTCGACCAGCTTTTCGAAGGGAACCTCCTGATATCTGTGATCCTGCAAAGAGCTTCGGCTGATCTGCTGGAGCAGTTCAGAGAAGGTCTGGCCGCTGTTCAGGCGGCTGCACAGGGGGAGGCTGTTGACGAACAGTCCCACCAGATCTTCAAATTCGGGCCGGGTACGGTTGGCCAGCGGCGTCCCCACCACTACCGAAGACTGCCCGGAGCAGCGGTGCAGCAGGGCTTGCAGCGAAGCCATCAGGGTCATGAAAAGGGTGGCCCGATGGCTCTGGCCGAGGGTGTGCAGCCTGGGGCTCAGGCGGGCGGGAAGGGAG